>JANQLQ010000219.1 GCA_028280565.1 Fulvivirga sp. | reverse complement strand
ATATAGGCAATTGTAGTTGACATAAGAAAAGAGTATTGCTTGTGTAATTGGGAATGAAATTATACATTTGTCAAACAAGTTTGGCAAATAAAAAAATTTCCATGCAGGACTTACCCACCCAACGCCACCTAGACACGAGCAACGCCGAACACCTGCTGTACCGGCACGACCTGCTGGAGATCGCGGTGTTGGGCGGGCTACGCACCGATACGCTGGACCGGATGCGGGTGACGCTGAAACTAAAAGTAGATCATACCAACTTACGTCATCATTTAGACCTCTACAACAGCGTGCAAGTAGACAAGCTGGTGCGCCTGGTGGCCGAACGCCTGGGGATCGGCACCAGCGTAGTGGCCGCGGCCTTGGCCGACCTTACCGACCTGCTGGAAGCCTACCGGCTGGAAGAACGGGAAAAAGCGCTCACCGAAAAAGACCCGCGCAAAATACTCTCCGAAGCAGAGATCAAGGCGGCCCGGCTTTACCTGTCGAGCCCTAACCTAGTGGCCCGCACCCAGGCAGACATCGGTAAAGCGGGCGTGATCGGGGAAGCCACGAACCGTATGCTACTGTACCTGGTCTACACGAGCCGGAAACGAGACAACCCGCTGCACACGATCAGCCTGGGCAGCTCGGGCAACGGCAAGACACACCTGCAAGAGACGGTGGCCGCGTTGGTCCCGGCAGAGGATAAGCTAGAGATCACCACGCTAAGTGAAAACGCGTTCTACTACTTCGGTCGCCAGCAGCTACGGAACAAACTCATCCTGGTGGAAGATTTAGACGGCGCAGAAAGCGTACTCTACCCTTTGCGGGAGATCAAGAGCAAGAAACGCATTACCAAGACGGTCGTGGTCAAGAACACGAAGGGCGAGACGCGCACGGTGAGCCTGGTGGTAGAAGGGCCGGTCAGCATCGCCGGGTGCACAACGCGCGAGTCGGTCTACGAGGACAACGCGAACCGCAGCTTTTTGCTCTACATCGACGAATCGCCCGAACAAGACGAACGGGTGATGGCCTACCAGCGCGCCGAATCCGCGGGCCATATCGACAAGGCAGCAGAACACGCCCTGAGGGAACAGTTCCAAAACATGCAACGTATCCTGCAGCCCATCGCCGTTCGTAACCCTTACGCGGAATATCTACAGGTCCCCCGCGAAGTCTTTAAACCCAGGCGGACGAATGCCCACTACCTGGCCTTCATCGAGGTGGTGACCTTCTACCACCAGTACCAGCGCGAGAAACGCTACGACCCCGCCACGGGGGAAGAATACATCGAAACCACCGTGGAAGACATCGCCGAAGCCAACGAGTTGGTCAAAGAAGTACTGCTGCGCAAATCCGATGCACTGAACGGGGCTACACGGGATTACTTCGAAACGCTCAAAGCTTGGTTGAAGGAGGAAGAAAAGGCCACGTTCCTCAACCGGGAGATCCGTTTGGCCTTAAGGATCAAGGGCACCACGCTAAGAAGGTACCACCATCACTTGCTGGACGCGGGGCTGGTCCGGGTGAAAAGCGGCAAGAAATCCACCGGCTACCACTACGAGGTAACGAGTCCCGGCGAATACGAAACGCTAAAAGAAAGCATTACTACCGTGCTGGATGACGTACTCGCCCGTTGCAAAGACGGCGCGCCACGGGTGAGCCACTCGCCGAATGGCTCACCTAAAGGAAAGAAAGCCAGTAAGATACCCCCCCGTGCGCCATCCCAATAAAAAAGATCAACCGAAGTAAAATTGTAAATGAAAAAACTACCCCTTCAAAATCCCACCTTCCGCTACCTGGAAAAAAGCTTTAAGGAATGGCTCGATATCCTGAGGTATGCCCCCAGCACGGTGTACTACATGCCCTTGCACGTGCGGGAGTTGCTGTTTTACTTGGAACAACAGGGGATCCGCCATCCCCGCGAGCTGGACACGCACCACATCCACGCCCACTACGCCCAACTCAAAGAGCGCTCCCACGAAAAACGGGCAGGCGGCCTAAGCAGCGGCCACTTGGCCAAACACGGCCAGGCGTTAAAGAAATTTGCCGAATACTTGCGGAAAGTAGGGCGGCTGGAACTTCCCGCCTTGCAACTCGATAAAGAGAGCGATACTCCCAAGATCACCTACTTAACCGAAGGGGAAGTAAAAGCACTGTTCGAGGCCAGCACAACGAGCCCTGCAAAACTACGGGTGCCCGGAGCGGTCCAAGCGGCGCTCCAATCGCGTGACCGGGCGATGTTGGCGGTGTATTATGGCTGTGGGCTTCGAAGGCAAGAAGGCGTGATGCTGGACGTAGGCGATATTGATTTTGACCGTTCGCTCCTGCACGTTCGGAAAGGCAAGAACTACAAGGAAAGGTTCGTGCCCATGAGCAAGGCCAGCCGCGAATACCTGCAAACCTACGTGTATGACCACCGCGCCGAACTGTTGAAAGGCAGCAAGACCGATGCCTTATTCATCAGCTATAACCGCTACCAGCGGATGCAAGGACAAAGCCTGTTTGCCCGGTTGAAGCGGCTGGCCTACCAAACCGAAAACGCGGAGATCGTAGAAAAGGACATCGGGCTACATACGCTGCGGCATAGCATCGCCACCCACTTGTTAGCCGCGGGGATGAAGCTGGAAAGCATCCGCCGCTTTTTAGGGCATGGCAGCTTAGAAAGTACACAGGTCTACACCCACCTAGCCGGGGTAGAAGAAAGAAAGCCACAGCCGTTTCACCATATCCCCCAGTATGAAACTATCCAACTAGCCGAAGATGAGCAGTACGTTTAATGACTACCTAAAAAAACGAGGGTTCAGCCCGAGCACGGTCGCGACCCACCGGAAGATCCTGGGCCAATACCTGCAATGGCTTGCCACTGAACCCCTAGGCATCGAACAAGTACGTTACCAAGACCTGCTAAGCTTCATACGCCACTGCTCCGAAACGGGCAAGAGCCAACGCACGATACACCACTACTTGAATACGGTCAAACACTATTACGATCACTTGGCAGCACTGGGCCAGGTCACCCATAACCCCACCCTGGGCCTCACGGTGAAAGGGATCAAACGCAAGATACTCTACCCTATCCTAGCACCGCACGAGCTTCACCAGCTTTACCACGATTACCCCATGCAAAGCCTGCAAGACAGGAGAAACAAAGCCCTGCTAGGGATACTGGCCTACCAAGGGCTTCGGACGGCAGAACTAGCCCGGTTAACACTACAAGACGTCCACCCCCGCGAAGGCCAATTAATCGTAATCGGTGGCCGTACCACGAACGGGCGGACCCTGCCTTTATCTTCCCACCAGGTCATGGACTTGTACGATTACCAACACCAAGTACGCCCGGCGTTACTGGCTATGGACCCTAAGCGTAAGCACCAAACGAGAATCAAAACGGACCAACTTTTTACAGGGGAAGGCGGTCGCTGCTACAGCTTACACAACCTGCTGACCCAAGTCATGGCCAAGGCCAAGAAGCTCCACCCGGGCCTTAAGAACGCCCAACAGGTGCGGGCCAGCGTGATCACCCAATGGGTAAAGACCTATAACCTAAGAAAAGCCCAGTACTTGGCCGGTCACCGGAACATCCGCACCACGGAAGGCTACTTGCAGAACGACATGGAGGGATTAAAAGAAGAAGTGAACCAATACCATCCTTTAGGGTAATGAAACCTTGGGAATAAAACAGGAAAAACGATGAACCCTAAAAACAGGAGCCCGTAACGGCATAGAACAGTCCAAAAGCGTACCTTAGCGGGTACAAATCATTATCCACGGCTTTGAAAGCCTTATTCTTAGTATCGAAATCGCAAATTTTAATAGCAAGAGAATAAGGAGAGCAAGAGCCCGTGTACTACATGGTGCGTGGGCTGTTCTGTCTTTTGCTAGGGTTTTTGCGAGCCTGATACTGGGACAGTAACAGTTCCATGCGCCACCTTTTTAAAGGGTGAGCGCCAACTCAAACCCTTTACAATGAAAAAGATAAAAAAGAAAGATCTTAAAGAACTCTATGATCATATTGGCGGCATCTACGTGGGCGATTATGCAGCGATCAGCCGCGACCTGTACCGGGCGGTGTATTACCTTCACTACCTGGAAAAAGACGTGGTCGAGCTCCATGACGTGCAGGATACTTGTTGTGCGTTGCATCAACTGGGCGAATGCTTCTATTGGGCCCACAGTGAAAGAAAGATCTGTGAGCGTGACCAGTATCGAAAGAAGTTAGAAGAGTTAGCGGCGATCCTTCGTGGCTGAAAGGTCATCATCCCGGGGTCGCCAGTTGCGACCCCAAACTTTACTACAGTGATTGCAATGAAACTAAAAGAGAAAATGAAAATGTTATCTTTGCATAAGTCTAATCGAAGTGTTATGGATATACAAGCGACGAAATTAGAGTTGATGCGACTTTTACTCAATACTCAAAAAGAGCAAGTACTGGCCCGTATCCGGGAAGTATTTGAGCAAGAAGAAGGAGAAGAGATAGTAGGCTATAAGCCTAATGGAGATCTCATTACACAACCTGAACTTGTAGCTCGTGCCGAAGCTTCCGAGCGTGATATAGCCGAAGGAAGAACCATTAGCATCCATCAATTTAGCCAAGACCTTGAAAAGTGGAAAAAAGAGAAACGCAAGTCACTTACCAAGTAGAGATTACCCAATCTGCGAACCTTTATTTTTATGACCTTGTCGAATATCTTTACACACACTATTCGATTGACCGTGCAGAAGAAATAGTTACCGAGCTTGAAGAAATGGCTTTAAGCTTAAATGTTCTCTTTGACAGGGGCTCTAATGAACCTAAGTTAGCAACTCGCCCTAAAGATTATAAATACCTTCTTTACAAAAGAAGTAAAAGAAAGTCTGTTAAGATTATTTATTACGTGGACAAAATAGCCAAGAAGGTCTACGTAACAGATTTTTTTCCTACTGAAATGAATGATACTCAAATCAGTGAAAGGAACAAGTAATCCCACATCATAGTCAACCCCGATCCCATCCACGCCACCGCGCGAACCAAAGCTATGTTTACATAATACAAGTTATAGAAGCCCTGTGCGATTGTCAAAGGCGTGCTACCGCACAACGATGATGCCGGGTGTCTATAACTGGTATTATGCAAAATAGCCCGTGCGACACGAAGTCGCTCAAACAACTGTTTAACGTTCTTCTTAAGATGATTAGACCTTGTGTTCCATCACAAGTAGCCTACCGGTATATGCGGGGGGAGCAATCTCCGGGTATAAAGCTACCGGGACAAGATACCTCAATAAAGGCTGTGAAGTCTTTACAGGTTAGCAGTAACGTTCAGCTGGGTATTGGCTCGGATGGTATGGTTAACACAGGTGAACTGTTGATAAAGCATCGTAATTAACGCAAACAGCGAAAGTTACTGGCACGCTGTGGCCAAAAGGCAAATGGACAAGCTATGGTAATCGGCTATGCCATACATGGATGTTGTTCCATCGGTGCAGAGACAGAACCTACCCCATCCTGTTGTTTGAGCGGAACGTGGTAAACCTGTATGTCTCTCCGTTCTTAACGGAGAAAGCAAGCTGTAAGGCAAGCCCATGGATATGCAGGTATGGGATGGTGGAAAAAGCAAATGCCAACTTGTAATGGGTTGGATAGAGGTAAATGCCTTATTGCGCAAGCAAGCTGACTTCCACCGGGTTCTCTTTTACGAGAAAGTTGTAACAAGATTTCTAACCAAGGAAGCAAATGAATCGGACAATACAACGATGTGCACCTGGGACATTCTGTGTAGCCTGGCAGTTTATCGACTGGAACAAGGTTTACAAGAAAGTTAAATCATTACAACAACGTATCGTAAAGGCAACCAGGGAAGGCAGATATAACAAAGCTAAGTCTTTACAATGGATGCTAACTCACTCCTTCGCTGCCAAATTACTGGCAGTAAAGAGAGTAACTGAAAATACAGGAAAAAACACAGCGGGAATTGACGGGGTAATATGGAATACCCCGTTACGTAAGCTAACAGCAGCAAAGTCATTAACAAGAAAGGGGTATAAAGCTAAGCCGCTAAAACGGGTATATATACCCAAGAAAAACGGCAAGAAACGTTCCCTAGGTATTCCTACGATGTATGACCGGGCAATGCAGGCACTTTACCTGTTGGCGCTCGACCCGGTTTCCGAAACTACAGCCGATAACTGTTCTTATGGTTTTCGACCTAAAAGAAGTTGTGCCGATGCCATTGCAAGATGTTTTATCCATCTGTCAAGAAGCAATAGTGCAACATGGATACTGGAAGCAGACATCAAAGGATGCTTTGATCATATTAGCCACAAGTGGATGTCACAGCACATCCTAATGGATAAAATGGTTCTAAAACAATGGCTTAATGCTGGATTCATGGACAACAAACGGTTATTTCCCACCGAAGAAGGAACCCCGCAGGGTGGTATAATTTCGCCTACCCTTGCCAATATGACCCTTGACGGCTTGCAAGCCACTATCTATCAAGTTTTGGACATCAAAACAAGCAAAGATGGGAGGCAGCGAAACAACAAGCACAAAGTCCATTTGGTTAGGTATGCCGATGACTTTATTGTTACCGGGGATAGCAAAGAGGTTCTCTTAGATAAAGTTCTGCCAGTTATTGAACAGTTCCTGTCAGACAGGGGACTCCAGCTATCACAAGAGAAAACGCATATCACTCACGTAAACAAAGGGTTCGACTTCCTGGGGCAACACATCCGGAAATACACCAACGGCACTCTATTGATAAAGCCATCAAAAGATAGCTGCAAGTCAATAAAAGCCAAGGTCAAGTCGGTGGTGAAGAAGAACAAAGCGTCATGCCCTGCTGACCTTATCCAACAACTCAACCCCATTATCCGGGGATGGTGCAACTATCACAGGCATATCACGGCCAACAAACAGTTTTGTAGTCTTGATGCGCATACGTGGAACACCACCTGGAGATGGGCGAAGAAAAGACACCCAAACAAAGGTGGGATATGGGTTAAGTCTAAGTATTTTAAATCCAGTGCTACCAGCAAATGGGTGTTCTTCGGAGTGGGTAAGAACAAGAAAGAGTTCCAGTTAATCAAAGCTAACCGGACAAAAATTGTCCGGCACAGGTTGATTAAAGGCAAAGCTAATCCATATGACAGGCAATGGGATAAATACTTCTATTGCAGAAGGCTTATATGGTCGGCAAGAAAGCCAAAGTGAACCACCTGTATTTTCTTATTGGTTACCGGGCGATTTAGTTCGCCTTTAGAGAGCTTGAGCCGTATGCGGTGAAAGTCGCAAGTACGGTTCTTAGAGGACTTGGACGGGGTAACCCGTCCCGGTTACTCGACCACGCAATCCCCAGACCAAAGGGCAGTACACCTTGCCCTTCAACCCTTGTGGGGCAGTGTTTATGCTTCCAATCGCTCCCAAAAGCAATCACACTGCTAGGCGTGCTTCGCACAGAGTTGACTGGAACGATTTTGACCAGATCGATGTCATATACTCAGATAAATAGCTTACTATGAAAACACTTCTAGACTACGCCAATAAAACTGATGACAATCTGGTATTTATTAAGCTCATACCGGAAACAGATGCTGAAAGAGACCTTTTGAATAAAAATGATAACACCGATACAATAGAATCATTTTATCACCAAGCTATTTATGATAAACTAGGTGATGATTATTCTTTATTGAAAGTCGTGGATCAAAGTCAATGGCCATATGCTGCACAAGTCATTGTACAAAAGGTTGTGGGTTTAGGAAATTGATCTGGTCTTAACGCGCCATATAAAAAGATAATCCAGATCAACGGATAGTAGTTGGCTTGTATCATTTTTTTGAAAGATAAATGCCGCACAAACCAACCCAAAACCCAAGCTTTTATCCTTCAAAAAAACGGCTGATCTTCTTCGATAGAAAGTGAATCGGGTTTTACAAGTGATGTGAAACCTTATGGAATTTTAATCCCTTGACTGCTTTTAGTGGTTTTGCATCAGTTGTAAAATCCTTCCAAACCAACTGCCATCCTGACTATGAAAATCGAACGTGCCTGGTGCGGTAAGTTATCTGCCTTTGGCATGGAAAAGGTTATGGAACCTTCAGCTAATCGGCTATGGCCTTGTGTGTCAGCCTATTGCGAGCCGTCCTGCGAGTCCGAAGGAGGCCTGCCAGGAAAAGGGAGTCAGCCCGACTGGCAGTGGGAAGAATGACTAAAACCGACTGAGGCCGCAGGCGAGCAAAAACACTGGCTGTGGGTGGATGTGATCAGTGCTATTCGAGTGGGTCAATCGTTGTGGCCTTAGCTCTGGCACAGACACAGGAACAGCCGTGAGGACTGACGCAAGGAAAAGCAAAAGGCATGACAGCTTGATAAACCCAACGGGCTAAAAGTGTGCTGTAAGCTTACTTTTTGGCTGGCGTGACTTTTTGCTTGACCAGGAAGGACGAACACCTTATAACCTGTGGGTGAACTCGTTGAAAGCTAAAATGAACTTAGCAACCCTAGGAGCGATGGAAACCGATGAAACTAATAGCTTGAACTAATAGGGTTTTGATATGTTCTTTGAAGTGTTTAACTTAAAGCAAGTTATTTACAAAACTAATACCTCGGGTAATCCCTAGAGGTGTTGCAGGAGATTTAAAACGACCAAGCGGTCTTTCTGAAAAAAAATTATAGCACTTATTTAAAGTTATAGTTTTTTCAGGGAGACCGCTTTTTTGGTTTATGAGGATTAATTATGGAAATAGAAGCAGAAAAAATCAGGATTAAATTTGCGAAGTGGATGCCTAAATGGTGGCAATTTTTAATCATCATGATAGCTCTTATAATGGCGTTGAAAGGTGACTATAAAGAACTTTTTGATTGGATAAAGTCTTATCTTTAGTCATCCTCAAACGAGGGGGTAAGTGTTTTGAAATACTGTAAAATGCTCCCTAGAGGCCTAGGCGTAACCGTTGTTTTTTCCAGGGGGTACTAGGGTAAAAAAGGGGGACAGCGAATTTTTGGTATAGACTACTACCCGTTCGGCCTCTCGTTTAACTCCTTCCAGAGACCGGAACTGGATAAGAACGAGTACCTCTACCAGGGCAAGGAAGAATTAGAAGGCACCGATTGGTACGACTTCCATGCACGGAACTACCATGCTGGTCTAGGTAGGTTCATGAGTGTTGATCCTATTTACAACGGGCCGAGCGGCTATGTCGGGATGCTCAATAACCCCATTACCACGGTGGACCCGGACGGGCAAGAGCCAATCAGTATTACTACAGCGATCATTATTGGTGCAGCGGTTAGTGCAGCTACTTACACGGCTAGTATTGCCTTGAGCGATGGGGGGTTCAACAACTGGGATTGGGGACAGTTCGGGCAAAGTGTGGCCATTGGGGCATTTTCAGGTGCTGTTACTTTTGGTGTTGGAAATAGCCTACAACCCGTATTTGGTAAGGCTCTCACTTCAGGACAGGCAATTTTGGATGGGGCAGTAAAAGGGGCAATTCTTGGTTCGACAAGTGGATTTGTTGGCGGAGCTTTGGGCTCTTGGGCAAGTGGAGCTAGTTTTGGGCAAGGGTAACGTTCAGGATTGAGGGGCAGTGCTTATGGTGGGCTTTCTGGAGCCGTAGTTGGGGGTGTTGCCGGGGGGCTTCAATATAACAAGCAAACGGCGGCATTTCGAAAGGGAAATGCTAAATTGGGTATACAGCAACCTGGTGAGGCTGTCCCAATAACAGATGATTTCCTATCCCAGGCTCAAGGGGCATGGTATCCGGATGCTCCAATGGATAAAATTAATAGTTTTACCGTAGAAAATGTTCCAGCTAAAATTAGAGCCGAAATGCTTGCCAATTCTACGGCAGGAAGAACAGATGCAGTAAGAATAAATGATATATTTAGAGGAGAGATCCTATCCGGTAAATCAGATGTATATTTCAGTCCCATAACATT
Source organism: Fulvivirga sp. (assembly GCA_028280565.1). Lineage (GTDB taxonomy): Bacteria > Bacteroidota > Bacteroidia > Cytophagales > Cyclobacteriaceae > Fulvivirga. Next base: position 1,755 of record JANQLQ010000219.1, on the reverse strand, counting down.
TAGTAGCGCTAAGAGATTGTATTTTACCATGGGTCATGAGTTCGTGCATGTATCACAGGTATCAGCACTTGTTGGGCAACCAGCATCACTTTTAGATAACAATGCATTTATTAACATGACAGAGTATCATGCGTATAAATATTCTAATGGAGTATTAGGAGACCCTGAAACAGGTGGCTTCAATTTCAACATCTTCACAGAAGACAATTTTAGACAGCAATTTCCGAGATGGTTTGATCGATTATCACCTACAAATTTTGATTGGACGCAAAATGTTGAGTTTAAGTATCCATTTAGATGATTAGGTTTATTACAACAATGGCTATTCTAGTTTTTATGGCTGGTTTTAATAGCTATAGCCAAGGTTTATCTGTAGAACTGGGTGTAGAATGGCAGAGACAAGACATTAGGTTCGATGTACCGCCACTACTACCAAATAAATCAGCAACGACCCCTTTTTTAAAGGTAACTTATCGAAATTTAACTGAAGATAAACTTTATTTTAGACGGATTGTAGCTTTGAAAACAGGATATCCTTCTATTGGTCATGGCAGCTTCATAAAAACAGAAATGGATTTACCTGACCAAGTTAAAAGACATTTGGATTTCAGTGGGAGCTCTTACAATGTTGACTTATCATCTTTAAATGATTATTGGGACGTATATAATGAATTAGCCGATAGATCGCAGTCATACACGAAAGATGCTATTAATGGTGGGCTTTCGAAAATTTATGAAGTTCTCCGTGCACAAAAATTACTCGATAGTTTAGCGCCTGATTTACAACTATCATGCTTTTCAGACCCAAACAAGAAGACAATTCAATACATGGAGGCTTGGAACTCATATTTATATGAGATTTCGGGCGCCCAGATGGATTTTGCATTTTTAGAGAAAGACTTGACCGAAACAGATATAAAGAATGCTTTTCAAAGCAAATTTGTCTTCTTAAAGCCTGGTGAAGAACACACTGATGAAATTGATTTGATAGCTTTTTACATTTTGGGAGGAGATTTTACATTTAGAGTTATCGATGATCAATTGAGGGGTTATTTTGTGGGTGTGGACGCAGAGTTATTGGAGTTCCCAAGCTTAGTTGACGGTTATAAGTTATACAAAGGCACTTTCTTAACTAGCTCCGCTGGTATCAAAATTAAGCATGAATAGTTTTGGATTTAAAGATATAAGCGCGAGCATTTACTTCATTCTATTCAACACGAAATAATCAGTAAGCTAAGAAGTCTCATGCCTACGGCAGACAGGTGTGACTACGGCCTCTACAATTATTTTTTAAAGATACCTTACGAGAACGCCTGCTTGGTTTTAAAGTTCTGGATAATGTTATCAATGAGGAAAAAGAGCTTCTCTCGCGTGTCGTGGTCGAGGCGTTCAATGTCCTCGATCCTTTTAAGCACTTCCTTGTCAAAGTGGGCGGATTGCCCTTCCCCCACGAGGTAATCGACCGAAACGTTAAAGACCTTGGCGATCCTTAAGAGCATATCGATGGACGGGGCGTTGATATTGCGTTCGTAGTTGCCCACAATGGTCCTGGAGGCCCCGATCTTATCGGCCAACCCGGATTGTGAGAGGTTATCGCGTTTCCTAAGCTGTATGATCCTGTCCCCGATGTTCAACATAATGTGCTTAACGCCATGATTTTGGATGAATATGGCCAAATATAGGCAATTGTAGTTGACATAAGAAAAGAGTATTGCTTGTGTAATTGGGAATGAAATTATACATTTGTCAAACAAG
>JANQLQ010000217.1 GCA_028280565.1 Fulvivirga sp. | reverse complement strand
ATATAGGCAATTGTAGTTGACATAAGAAAAGAGTATTGCTTGTGTAATTGGGAATGAAATTATACATTTGTCAAACAAGTTTGGCAAATAAAAAAATTTTCATGCAGGACTTACCCACCCAACGCCACCTGGACACGCGCAACGCCGACCACCTGCAGTACCGGCACGACCTGCTGGAGATCGCCGTGTTGGGCGGGTTACGCACCGATACACTGGACCGGATGCGGGTCACGCTGAAACTGAAAGTAGATCATACCAACTTACGTCATAATTTAGACCTCTACAACAGCGTACAAGTAGACAAGCTGGTGCGCCTGGTGGCCGAACGGCTAGGGATCGGGACCAGTGTAGTCGCTGCGGCCTTGGCCGACCTTACCGACCTGCTGGAAGCCTACCGGCTGGAAGAACGGGACAAAGCGATGACCGAAAAGGACCCGCGCAAAATACTCTCCGAAGCAGAGATAAAGGCGGCCCGGCTGTACCTGTCGAGCTCTAACTTGATGGCCCGCACCCAGGCAGACATCGGTAAGGCGGGCGTGATCGGGGAAGAGACGAACCGTATGCTGCTGTACCTGGTCTACAAGAGCCGGAAGCGGGACAACCCGCTGCACGCGATCAGCCTGGGCAGCTCGGGCAACGGCAAGACGCACCTGCAAGAGACGGTGGCCGCGTTGATCCCGGCAGAGGATAAGCTGGAGATCACCACCCCCAACTGGCGCAAGTTTACAACTTGTGCCTTTTTATGACCCCTAGGGTTTGTAACCCGGTGCACAGATGACTAAATCGCGATCACCCTATGCACCTTCTCAGCGTCTCCTTTGGGCAAGCAGGAGCATAAGACGGGTATTAAGATGCCCCTAATTTAGGATGTTACCCAATATTGGTGTCATGTATACCCCTGCAATTGATCCTGTTTCACAACAGCCAATTAGCATTGGAACAGTTACTAATTCATTGATATAAGGAGTAGGCTTAGGAATATTTGCATTACCCAAGATAATTATAAATTCTGTGAATGAGCCCGGTTATTAAGAGAGGTTAAGTTGGTTTAAACCATGTTAAAACTAATTACAATATTGCGGCTACATAGTATGAAAGGTTGTTCAAATAATATTTGGATGGCTTTCTTACTACTCATTGTTTTAGTTGGGATAAATTACAGGACTCTAATTATGCCGATCTGGTTAATCGCTACAACAACATTGGCATTATTAGTTTTTTCAATAGTTTCTATTATGTCATTTGCTTATTGGGTTTTTAAATATTGGGATGAGTTTTCGGCAGGCAGAAGATTGTATGAAGTGTTTTACTTTTTAGTTTTACTCGTAATCATCTTATTGGTTTTTTACATTTCATTAAAAAATATTTAAGTATATCAGAAAACAGAAAATCGGATCAATCAGTATAATAGGAGGCCTCCGAATCAACCAGCCTATGAAGCTTTCAAGGAATAGCAAGCGTGTAATGGAACAATGTTTCTTTTATTTTAGAGCAAATCGATAAAGGAGATCTATGCTGATAAAAGTAAACCGCTTACCAGAATTATAGGGGTTGCCAAAATCGGATATACTTATTCTTGGCTCCAGCATCAACCGCCAAACTCTAAAGCCATAGCCTAAGCCTACCGCAGTAAAGGTCAAGCTGTACTTTCTCCACTCATTGATAAAAAAATACTCCACATAAGCGTTGCTATTGATCCGGCTGACTTCTAATATAAAATAACTACTTAAGATACCTGTCTTAGAGGGGTAATACCGAACTCCAAAATTATGATCAAGGAACCAATCATAGTCCTCCATGTTTCCTGGATTTGGGGCTCTTGCATGATCATAATGGATTCCGGCAATGTATCTAACCTCTATGTTTGGAACAATTCGATAGCCAAGACCAACTTTGCCCCTGCTTCCTGATAGATTTCTTTCCCAACTAATCGGTAAAAGCGGGATACCTCGAAGACCTTGAAGTCCGGTAGTTCGAAAAGAATAACCAAATTCTAAAACTATCTCAGGGATACTCCCATTTTGCGCTTTGACGCAAAATGGGAGTATCAAAAGAACGCTTAAAGCACTAATCACCTTCATAGAAAGAAACAAGTTGATTCCCACCAAAAATTAGAGCTAGGGGTAGCACCGAAATTGTAAAGATCAAAGTCACACGGGTTCCTGGGATTATACGGTGATGGAAATGGATACGGATAGTAGATGGTCCCAGCATCAACATGCCCATTAGAAGATCTATAGTCAAGTTGAACCACTCTTTTAGGACCACCGCATGCGATTTGATTTGGATTTGCCACACAACCTCCTAGCTCAATCTCAATGTTTACTCTTCTCATACGAGTTGGCCAATTGTCCCTTTCATAGAATACGTAGGCCAATACACTCCCTTTGGCAAGTGTATTATTACCAAGTGTTGGGTGCCATCCAACGTTGTAATTGAATCTGACAAAATAATGATAGTCATTTGCCGAATTTTGATTAATACTCCTAACCAGATTACCTCGAGTAGGATCTCAGACAGGGTAAGTATTCCAATCACCCACATCGGGAAATCTCGGGTCTAGGTCGAACAAAGAGATCCGTTTCATGAAGAGTTCGGCTCTCCCTCCTACCCAACTTTCGTTCAAATCTCCCAATCTGAATCCGGTCAATCGTGCAGTAACCCTAGGCAGACTATTGTTGGTTGTAACCTCTTCATTTGCAATTTCCGATCCATTGACTCGTAAAAAATCCTCCAAAACTTCGCCATTGTTATCAACATTTTCACTGATGGTTATTGCCCATACTTCATGATCCATGGAGAATGCCTCATCAATAATTCTATCATGCTTTACCAAGTTGCCTTTGATGTCTAGGACATATCCTGTGTAAGTCTCCTTTTCTTCCAGTCCAATCACAAGTATAGGATCACTATTCAAGGACTTCACTTTTTCGAAAGAAGGAACGTAAATCTGTGGATAATAACGATTCTGCGTTTCCTTGTCTATGATTGCAAAATCTTCACCGGTAATGGTCTTTAGATTACTTTGCGAATTGAACAAGGTGATTCTCTGCTTGGCTTCATTTAATGTTGCATTCGTGTTCGCAGCCATCATGGAATGGGTCAAGACGTTATGGTCCCCATCAAATTGCTTTTCGATTCCGGCATAAATCAATGCCTTTGTTTTAGGATTCTTAGCAGCTATCAATAACTCCTTTCCCCATTCTTTTAACGTGTTCGTAAGTTCAGATATGGTTTCTGAGGTTATTGATTCGGGAACAAGTTCACTGTGAGCCTGCTGTACTAAATTCGATTCATGATCAATAACGGCAGTTTCCGTGGTCTCTAGCATGCTTTCAATCATTGCAAGCTACACATAGGCACAACATAAATGCCACTAAAAATCGGTGGTGTCCAGTTTTCATAGTTATCGGGTTTTAATTAAACAATTGAACTTTAATTTCAAGTCCAAGTTAAGGGCCGAACTAAAGGGGAACCACC
>JANQLQ010000156.1 GCA_028280565.1 Fulvivirga sp. | reverse complement strand
TAGCAATAGGCAAAGGGCAGTAGGCAAAATAGGGGGTTGCCGACTGTTTACTGCCGATTGCCGACTTTGGGAACAAGACCGAAAAAAATAGCTTGAACGTCATTTGAGGCGTGACACTAGTATTAAGTACTGAGTCTTGGGTAAACCAGGTGACGTGATCATTAGAAGGTGATTAATCCCTGTAGAACGGCCCGTAGGGCCGAGTTCCCCTTTAGGGGTGGGCGCTAGTTAAAAATTACTTGATAGGAATCAAACCATGAATCAACAAAAATCAACCTAAAACAATCAACCAACAACTATGGCCATGCTGAGTAATTATTTAAAAATAGCCTATCGTCACCTTTGGGGAAACAAGTTGTTCTCCTTGATCAATATCACAGGGTTGGCCATAGGAATAGCTGCTGCTGCTCTTTTGATCCTGTATGTTTCTTACCAGTTAAGCTATGATGGATTCCATAGCAAAGCGGATCGTATTTATCGCTTGAACCATACTCGTTTTATCGATGGTGAAAAGCAATATACCTCTGCCACGGTTTTCCCGGAAATTGGGTTGGAGATAGCACAACGATTTGAAGCGGTGGAACAAGTCGTTCGTTTATTTAATATAGCCTCAGAATACAAACCCATATTTAGCTTCGAGACAGAAAATGGTGAGATTGATCAATTTACAGAATATCCCGCGTACCTGGTCGATAGCACTTTCGTTGATATTTTTGATCTTCAATTTGTTCATGGAGAGGCTGGCAGCGCTCTGAAGGGCAAAAATGACCTGGTCCTTTCACGCTCCCTGGCATTAAAGGTTTTTGGTCATAGTGATATCGTTGGTAAGACATTGGATTGGCAAGGAATGGAAAGTTACCGAATCACCGGGGTGTTTGAAGACCTGCCTGCCAACAGCCATATGCAGTTCAATATTCTCGTTTCATGGTTTAATGTATACGGAGAAAGAAGCTTGAGACGATGGGATGGGTTTTACACTTATCTTCTGTTAAAAGAAGGTAGAGAGGTGGATAAATTAGTGCAGCCAGTCCAACAGTTTGCTAGTCAATATTTAGGCAAGTACAATGAAGAAAGAGGTATGGACTCTAAGATAAGTTTTCAGCCTCTTACGAAGATCCACCTCACCTCTAGGTTGCAAAATGAATTTAAACTAAATGGCGATCAACAGGTTACTTACGCTTTACTTGTTATTGCCTTGCTGGTCCTTTTTTTAGCGATTGCCAACTATATCAATCTTTCCACTTCCAAGGCAGTAGAGTGCGCCAAAGAAGTAGGGGTCCGTAAGGTGGTAGGGTCAACGAAAGGACAATTGATACTACAGTTTATGATGGAATCTTTTTGCTTAGTTTTAATTGCTGTGATCATAGCTATTACTTGCTTGCAGCTGTTTTTGCCTTACTTTAATTCATGGCAGCAAGTACAGCTTGATCTATTCCAGTGGAATACGACCGAATTCGTAGTCTTTGGCTCATCATTGGTCTTGTTTCTCACCCTTGCTGCCGGGTTTTACCCTTCGTTGTTCCTCAGTCACTACAAATCCATTTTATTGGTCAAAGGTGAAAAAAATAATCATAGAAAATTTAGCGTAAGGGATCTCTTGATGGTGTTCCAATTTGCCGTGTCCCTGTTCTTGGTAGCGCTTACGGCTATTATCGTGAAACAGGTTGAGTTTATTAGTGAAAAAGATACTGGCTTTCGCAAAGAGCAGGTATTGGTGATCAATTTGTTAGAATTGCTGTCTGAAAACAATAACGATACATTGTATTCCCATCGCTTGGAGGTTTTCAAAGACAACCTATTGCGTTACAATGAAATACAAGCTACCACGGTCACATCAGGAGTACCGGGCAGGAAAAGCCTGTGGCGCGGCGTAAGTTTTAATGCCGGACAGGCTACAGGAATAGTTACTTATCGCACCCGGGTGGATACGGATTTTCTTAGCGTATTTGACATACCGCTGGTGGCAGGGAGATTTTTTTATAAGGGTGATGAAAAAAGTGAAAAATTACGGGTGGTGGCCAATGAGGCGCTAATACATTCCATGGGATTTGTGTCGGCCGAAGCGTCCTTGGGGCATTCCATCAGCACCAGGATGGACAGTGAAATTATTGGTGTGTTGCGTGACTATCACCAAGTTTCACCACGTTATGCCGTGGATCCTGCCTTTTTTACCATGGGTCAAGGCCATAAAAGTCATTTCTCCATTGCATTCGATGCGCAGGATTATCAACGCGTATTATCCATTGTGGAGTCGAATTGGAAAAAGAGCTTCCCCTCGAAACCCTTTACTTACTTTTTTTTAGAAGATCATTTTGAAAAACAATTCGGGGCAGATGAAAGGACTCAGGAGGCCTTATCCGTTTTTGCTTTGTTATCGCTGTTTTTAGCAAGTATGGGTTTGATCGGGTTAAGTGCTAATATGGCCCAAAATCGATTGAAAGAAATGGGGATAAGAAAGGTACTTGGCGCTTCGATAGCAGACCTGCTGCGCCTGTTATCCCGTGGTTATGTGCTGCTGCTGACCTTAGGAGCCCTGGTAGGCCTGCCCTTGGCGTATTGGGTAGCCCGTCATTGGTTAGAGCAGTTCGCGATAAGGATCGATATTACCACTTGGTATTTTGTGCTTCCCTTGGGTTTAATGCTGGTCCTTAGCTTGATCATCACCCTATCGCAGGGCTGGCAAGTGGTGAATAAGAACCCGGTAGATAGTTTACGAAACGAATGATGTCCCTAGTGCTTAGTTAAGTCAAATGATGTGCTGGGTACAGGATGAGTAGGTTTGAGGTATTGGAAGGTTCTCGATCAGTCGGCAGTTGGCAAACAGCAGTAGGCAAAAATAGGGGGTTGTCGATTGCCTATCGCTAAATGCTGACTTTAAGAACGGGATTGGTAAAAATAGCTAACCGTGTAATTACACTTAACTTAACACTGGCTAAGCTGGGTTTCTTTGTTGACGTTGCAAACGCCAAGCTAGGTACTCCCTTGTTGTAAACAAAGGCGATATTTGGCTATAAACACTTCCGATCGTACCTGTTCCCCCATGCACGCATTGAAATAAGCTCAGGATTCAGTAGTTTTCAGGTTTTAACCTAATTCTAAATGGACCACCAACACTTCGAGCCACTCATTACCAATGACGCGGTGATCTTTGGCATTTTAATGCTTATTCTTGCCGCAATTTTTAAAACCGCCGCCAGTTCCAAGCCTTTTTGGGTAAAATTCTACAAAGTGATCCCCGTGATCTTACTGAGCTATTTCATTCCCTCCCTGCTCAATACGTTTGGGATCGTGGACGCAGAAGAGTCTCAACTCTATTTTGTAGCCTCCCGCTATCTATTACCAGCATGTTTAGTACTCCTTACCATTAGTGTCGATCTCAAAGAGATCATCAGGCTGGGCCCCAAGTCATTGATAATGTTCTTTACCGCCACCTTGGGAGTTGTATTTGGAGGGCCTTTGTCCTTATTGATCGTATCTTCTTTTGATCCTAGTTTAGTTGGGGGAGCAGGTGCCGAGGAGGTCTGGAGAGGTATGGCTACCATCGCTGGCAGCTGGATCGGGGGTGGCGCTAACCAAGCGGCCATGTACGAAGTTTTTAAGCCTTCTGACGAGTTGTATTCGATGAGCATTACCGTGGATGTGTTGGTGGCAGAGATCTTGATGACGGCACTGCTCCTGGGCATCGGCCGCGCTGAGGCCATTGATCGCTGGTTTAAGGCGGACAGTTCGGCCATTCATACACTAAAAGACAAAATGGAAGCCTACAGCCTAAGCATAGCTAAGATCCCTACCACGGCTGACCTGATGCTGATCGCAGGTATAGGATTTGGCATCACCGGCTTTGCCCATTTTATGGCCGATATCATTGCTCCCTTTATCCATGAGCAGGCGCCTGCTTTGAGTAAGTTCAGCCTGGATAGCGGTTTTTTCTGGCTTATTGTGATCGCCACGACGATAGGAGTGATCTTGTCTTTTACCAAACTTAGGACCATCGAGGGGGCTGGGGCTTCCAAATTAGGCTCGGTCTTTATTTTTATTTTGGTGGCGACCATCGGGATGAAAATGGACATCATGGCCATCTTTGATAACCCGGGGTTCTTTTTGGTAGGGTTGATCTGGATGCTGATCCATGTAGTGTTATTGGTGATTGCTGCTAAATTGATCAACGCCCCTTATTTCTTTTTGGCAGTGGGTAGTACAGCTAACATTGGCGGGGCAGCCTCTGCCCCGGTCATTGCGGCAGCCTTCCATCCTTCACTGGCCCCGGTAGGGGTGCTGCTTGCCGTGTTAGGGTATGCGCTCGGTACCTATGGGGCGTGGCTCTGTGGGCTGTTGATGCAGGCGGCATCTCAATAGCCGATGTTGCTTATAGTTTGAATTGCAGTGTAGTGTAAAAGGAGCGGGGTTCGGCAGGAATGATCCCCGGCCCGGGATAGCCCGTAGCGCGTCGCGTAAAGTACTTTTCATCCAGGAGGTTATTTATCCCGGTCTCTAGCCTTAAGTTTTTGAATTTATATGACAGCGAAAGATCCATAATACCATAGGCCGGGATCTCACCAATAATCCCCTCCCGGCTATCCCCGGGCGGTGCGATAGGTGTATTTTCAGCATCCGTGTATTGTTCCGAAAGGTAGGTGTACTGTATGGTGCCCAGCAGGTTTTTGTAGCCGAATTTGATGCCCGTTTTCAGGTTGATCGTTGGGATAAATTCTACTTGCTTGCCTTCAACGTTATTTTCTTCACTCTCCCGGTATTCAGAATTAGTGAGCGCCAAGTTGGTGAACAAGTTCAAACGATAGCGACCGGGGTCTATTTTGAATGCACCGGTGGTATTCCAATCTGTAAATAGTTCTACACCGTAGATTAAAGCATCACCAATATTTTTTCGTACCCGGTCGCCTTTATTAGGACCCGTTTGCACCAGTACGGTGCCGATTCGCTCATTATAGGCCATAGCAAACCCCCCAATGTCATAAGATAAGTTTTTGGACCATTTCCCCCGGATCCCAAAATCTCCTGTAAACCCTTCTTCATCTACAATACCGGGATCTATGATAAAAGTAGGATTGACCACGCGTATATCGCTGAAAGTAACCGATCGGTAGTTCTGGGACAGGTTAGCGTATAGTTCTACACTTGAAGAATATTGGTAACTGGCACCTATCCCCAACAATAGGAAAGCTCGGTCAAGTGTACGGTTATCCGTCGTGTCCCTCCTGAAAATTTCATTCCCGGCATTATCAAATCGTATTTCAGTATAGATACCTTCTGACCCTGTTTCAATAAACTCAAAACGAAAACCAGGGGTGATGGACAACTTACTGGTAACGAAGAAAATGTTTTCTCCAAAAAAAGCGAGGTTTAAGTTTGGGAAATCGAAATTAGACTGGTTAGGGTAGGAGGGGAACGCTTCGGAAGCAAAAGAAAAATCTGCATCAAAACCCGGGGTACCAGCGCCTTGTATGGCACTATTGTCAGCTTGGTAATATTTAGCGCCAACTAGGAAAACCGCGTCCCGGTCCAATAACGAGTAGCGTGTAAGCAGCCGCGACTCGACACCCCAATTTCTGAACCTCCCTTTGATGAGGTCACGTGTGAAAGCGTTGGGATCATCCGGTTCGCTAATAGGATTGCGTTCCGGTCGCTGCGGGTCGCCCCGGAAACCCAAAGCATTTCTTTCCGCATCCAGGCCAAATAGGTTAACACTAAGATCTGTCTTCAGCGAAAACTTATGCCTGAGCTTAAGGGCAAAGAGCCTCCAGTCTACTTCAAACCAGTTACGCTCACGATTGCTGAATCCTGGGTCTTCTTCAAACTGGGAATCGGTGAGACCACCGGGCTGCTGGGCTAGGTAGTGCAGCACGGTAGTTTCCAGGGTCACATCTGTTTTATCCCCTAGTGCATAATTAAAGGAGCCGAAGAAATTTTTAGAGTCAAATTCCGAATTGGGCCGAAAACCATCTCCCCGCTTATAATTGAAGTAAGTATAGTAGCTAAACTTTCCTAGTGTACCCGACAGGCTGTTAAAACTTGTAAATAGGTCAAATGATCCCACGGACTGCCTGGATATCCATTCCACCTTTTTAACAGGGTTCGGCTTTTTGAATTTAAAATTGATCAGCCCGCCAAATTGGGTGCCATACTGGAGTGAGGCGGCTCCTCTCACCACCTGTATCTCTCCTAAAGCCTCCGCCGGGGGCGAATAGTAGCTTTCGGGATAACCCAGCACGTCCGCGCTGATGTCGTATCCATTTTGACGTGTGTTAAAGTTAGCAGTACGGTTGGGGTCCAATCCTCGTCCGCCAATGTTCAACTGCAAACCGGCGTCGTTGTTTTCGTAAATGTTCAACCCCACTACTTGTGCATAGATCTGCCGGGCATTATTTGCCGCCATATTTCCTACAGTTTGATCCAATAGTACTACTTCAGATTTTTTACCGGCATAAACAGCAGTACCTTCCACGGGGTTCAACCGGTTCAGGCTAAAGACCTCTTCCCTTTTCTGGCTGATCACTACCTCGGAAAGTTCGTTACTGAAAGGCTCAAGTTGTATTTGGATCTCTTCATTACTTTCCACCATCACTTGTTGTTCATATGGATTATACCCGATGACAAACACTACGATGGTGTAAGTCCCACACTCCAATCCTTTAAATTCGAACTTTCCTTTACTGTTGGTGGTCAATAATTGTTGAGTTGTTTTGTTATACACTTCTGCGTTAGCAATAGGTTTGTCCAGGGTAGCATCAAATACTTCTCCCTCCAGGTCACACTGGGCAAGTGCGGGTAAAACGCAGCCCACCAAAAGTATCAATAAACTACAGGCCTTTGATTTCATCTTTAAAAGGTAATATCCAATGCTTGTGGCGGAAAGATTCTCTTTCAGCGACTAAATTTGTTTTAGGGTCAATGTAAGGCTGGCTTCTTCTCCCATTCAGCGCCACATAGCTTTCCACATAGATTTCAATATTTTGATGCCCTTGGCTGTCGAAATGATCCTTAAGAAAATGTGCGTATTGAAGAATAAAATCGGGTTGGGTGGACATTTGTTTTTCTTGGAACGCCGTAAGAAAATCTGTGTTATCTACATAGAATTGTTCATCCGTTTCGCTATCCTGTATCCTGAAATTGGCATATCCAGCCTTTTCCATTAGCATCACACGCCAAGAAAACCTGTACCCTTGTTCGGTCCAAAATACTTCTCCTGGGTAGGCAAGGTAGCGAAACGGGAAAATCAATTGAACCGCGAAAAAGAGGAGCAATACGCTAACTCTCCACGGGTGCCCTGTAGACGTAAGCTTCCATATATTATCATTATCGAAATATGCCTTGTTTACACGAAAGACTTTACCGATCCATGCCAATATCCGATCATGTAGTTTGGCATCAAAAAAGATGGTAGCACTAACGATCATGATATAGGGGAACATGCCTATTGGAAAAAGAACCCTGGTAAGAACATGAAATACAATGACCAAAAGAAAAGCGATAACCCGCGTCCTCTTATAAAGCAGTAAAAAGGGGATGGAGAGATCATAGATCGCCCCGCTCCAGCTAAAAAGGTAGATGACCCATGTCTCTTGTAAGAGGTCTCCGAGCAGGGGAAGATCGTACTTAGAAGGTAGCCAGATCTTCAAAGGCATGGCCTCAACTAACCAGTCGGAGTTAAGTTTGGCTAGTCCGGCATAGATATAAACGATAGCCAACAGTAATTTGATCGAGTCGATCGACCATCGGGGTACGTATTCGGATGCCAATGCCGGGGATTTTTTTGCATCAAAAGAGAAATAGGCGTTAGCCGGGAGGAAGATCATCAGGAAACTAAGCAGGCTGATGAAATAATAATGGTTCAAGTAAGTGGTTTTGTCCATCAGCTCTATGTAGGTGAAACTTAGGAAAAAGATCACGATGGCGAGGCGATATTTATAACCAAGTGCCACAGCCAGGGCCGATAGTGCACAAACTAAAAATAAAAGGTAGGTATACGGACCAAGGGGTTTGACAAACTCAAACCCATAATAGGAGAAAAAGAATTTAGGCTGGAGGTACAGTTTTTCAATCCATCCGTAACTCCAAAAACGTACGATGCTCAAGAACATCATGATGCCAAAGAAAATACGAAAGGCTGCCAATGGTGCAGCCTTTGTAGTCTCCAAAAAATACTTGGTATCAAATAGTTTCATTAGTCACCATCAGCATCTACAAAATCTACTTTGATGTTGAGGGCTTGGAACATATCTACTTTCAAGAGTACCACATTGGCCTGCAGTTCATCGTAGGCGGCCAACATAGCTTGGTTATTCGTTTCTACTTCTGCAAAAAAGTCATTTCCTAAGTTGCTCCCGGCGCTTTTCGCCGCGTCAAATTGGTTATTGATGAGGTTGCTCAAATTCTCCCCTTCCTGGATGGTGTTTAAAAAAACTAAATAGGTATTCAAACTCTCGCCTTGACCCGTCCCATCAAAATGAACCCCATTGAAGAAGTCGATTGTGGCGTTTAGGGCAGTTTCAAACAATCGCTTAGAAACGTCTCTTTTGTACAGGGCTTCTACGCGGTCGCTCAAAGAAGTATTTGAAAAAACACCGGCAGGTATACCTATTTTACCCGCACGAAGGGCTTTCTCATAATAGAACAAGTAGTCATTCGCCAGCTTATTGACGGAACTGCTGGCTTCCGAACCGTTGTTTTCCACGAACTCATCACGGTAGTCATTTTGCCAATCTTCCAGCACCATGGTGCCTAAGGTATTCAGCCGGGTCACCAACGCCTGTAGATAATCTCTATAAGCTGGGTCATTTTGATAGACCGTAACAATATCTGCATCATTCGATCCGATACCATTCAGCAAGTAGTCTAATGCGGGGAAACCTTGCTGGTCCCGGGTGGATGGAAGTTCAAGATTGTATTGCCCCGATTCAATATTGGCCTCTATTTTAGTAGCGCTGGTAGGAAAAATATTGGTGAAATCCCTCAGCGTCAGCTCCTCTGCCTTACCAATTTCGAACATCGATACGCTTTGCCAAGAAGTGTAAGCCTCTAACCAAGAAACTCTTAACGCTTCGAGATTCTCAAAAGTAGTTTCATTCGAAAAAGCTCCTGCTGATGTGGCCAGGTCTTCAAGGTCGGCAACATAAGCTTGGTAACTTGGGAGGATGATATTGTCAGCCCAATTGGTGAGCATGGCGCCCCTGTCAAAATTGTCGTTATTACCTGCCGGATCATCATTATCATCGCTGCACGACCAAACCACTAATACTAGTGCCGCGACCAGGAGAGTATGTTTCATGAATTTTATTCGTATTTAATCTAAATAAAATTTAAGCAAAAGTAATATTAAGAGCCGGCCTGGTCAACAGTAAAACTGAATTTTGCCGCTATGGCTTCAGAAATATTGTCCAGCGTGGAATCGGTGACGTCCCAGAGGCCGTTGGCACCATCTCCCAGCAAGTCTTCAAGGAAGCCGTCCACTTCACTTTTAGTGAAATAAGGAGCATCGGAGTTGGGTTGCCTGGTAAACCTCAGGCTGTAGATGAAACCATACCCTTCGGACAGGTCGTGGAATGTAGTGCCATAAAGTGCCGTATTTGCCCGGTCATCGGGTAGGGCAATCTTACCTTGCTGAAGGTAGTACACCGCCCGTATGGCTATCACCTCCGATATCTTTTCACGGATGATGTTCGCCTGTTCGTCCCGTACAGTATAATCACCTGCTACAAGGGCTGCGCGTCCAAGTTTAAAAGCATCGAATATTTCCCCCGCAATCCCCGCAAAATCATCATCACCTTCTACACGCCCAATATATTTATTCAGGAAACTGTCTGCGCCCAAGTCGGCATTGGGATCGGAAGCGTTGGCGTTCAACCCGTAAGTGTAGCCATAGGCCTCATCCCATTTGTGCTCCATGGTGGTATAGTTTGCGCCCGTAGCGGTTATGCCGGCATCGTTATTTGTACGGTTATCGGCTTCGTCCAGCACAGCTACACCCAAGTAGTTGTTCAGCATCTGGTCTACCATAAGGGCGCCGATCAGCGATTTATTGACCAATTGGTTATATTCCAGGCCATCACCATTCACGTAGCGCGTCGCACTACCGTCAGCGATTTGGCCAGCTACCCCGGGGGAGGCCACGGTATTTTCATTGGGAAATACCTCGGTCACTTGCCCATTGATCCAAGCCTCAAAATCCGCTTTGATCTCACTGGCTTCCGTAGTATTGGCCGAGAAAAAATCCCTGGAAGCAGCAGTTTTACGCTTAATACTTTTTTCTGAGCTGTTCAGCGAGGTCTCATCAAAGGGGTCAGCATCACCGCCATTAGCAGTTTCATTCCTGAACATCTCCAGCAACTCGGCCTCCGAAATAGAAAAATCCATCATCGCACTGATCAGCTCTTCTCCCATTGATATGCGGGTAGTCTGGCCGCTGAAAGAGACTGTGCTTTGACCATCACGTTCAAAAGTATAGGTTGCCGGTACGGCTATAGAAGGACCGTCGCTATCGTCATCTGAACAGGCGATAAAAAACAATAACACACTAAATACAGGGATCGTAAGTTTGGACATTTTGATTTTATTTAGACTTATTAAAAATAAAGGCGCAAAGATAAAAATGATGAATTCACTAGCAAGATTTATTTCCAAATTTTGACACGTGTGCAGGAGAGGGAAATGAACCCGGCCTTAAAACGAATTTAAGGAGTTCTTAATCACAATTTATTCCAGGGTGAGTCCTTGATGTAGGAGCAGGGGGCTGTTACCGAGTTACTCTAACCCTTACAAAATCTAGCTAAAATTTCATTACTACCACATTCACCGGGTAGTAACTCCATTGGGATCGCCCAGGAGAGTTTGCTTTGTAAATGGCCGCGAAATCGATCTATTGGTAAGTGTACGGAGTTGACTGTTCTGCGACTTCGCAGATTTCTCCAAAGGTATCTATTGGGCTGTTTTGCACTGCCTCCTCACTCCTGGTGGAAGAATAACACTACGGTAGTTTTATTTCGTTTTTGATGAAAAAACATACCTTGCCAAACTACCTTTAGCGTTGACTCCCACGCCCTTCATCACAAGGCTACGCGCCATGCCCTAAGTGCTTTTCTCGGCACAAACACAAAATACTAAGCAAAAGCAGGAATCCCCGTAATATCCGCGCCTAAGATCAGCAAATGAATATCATGCGTGCCCTCGTACGTCACCACGCTTTCCAGGTTCATCATGTGCCGCATCATCGGGTATTCTCCCGTGATCCCCATTCCCCCGTGGATCTGCCGGGCTTCCCGGGCAATATTGAGAGCCATTTCCACTGAATTTCTTTTCGCCATGGAGATCTGTGGTGTAGTCGCTGTACCTTCATTCATCATCATCCCTAGCTTCCAGTTCAGGAGTTGTCCTTTGGTGATTTCCGTAAGCATTTCTGCTAGTTTCTTTTGTACCAACTGGAACGAAGCAATGGGCTTATCAAATTGTATCCTTTCGCTGGCGTATCTCCGTGCCGAATCGTAACAATCCATTGCTGCGCCTAGGGCTCCCCAGGCAATGCCATACCGGGCAGAGTCAAGGCACATAAGCGGTGCTCCAAGGCCACTTTTGCCCGGCAGCAGGTTGTCTTTTGGTACTTTAACATTATCAAAAACAAGCTCACCGGTAGTGCTGGCCCGTAATGACCATTTTCCATGGGTCTCCGGGGTAGAAAAACCTTCCATGCCACGCTCTACGATCAATCCGTGGATCCTTCCCTCTTCATTTTTGGCCCAAACTACGGCGATATCTGCTTTAGGGGAGTTGGAGATCCACATCTTAGCGCCATTTAGCAGGTAATGATCCCCTTCGTCTGTAAAATTGGTGATCATTCCACTGGGGTTGGAGCCGTGGTCGGGCTCTGTCAAGCCAAAACAACCCAAATGTTCGCCGGATGCAAGCTTTGGTAAGTATTTATTGCGCTGCTCCTCGGTGCCAAATTTATAGATGGGATACATAACCAGTGAGCCCTGCACGGAAGCGGTAGAGCGCATCCCTGAATCCCCTCGTTCGATCTCCTGCATGATCAAACCGTATGAAATATAATCAAGCCCACCCCCGCCATACTGTTCGGGGATGGTAGGACCAAAAGCCCCGATGTCGCCGAATTTTTTTACGATTTCATAGGGAAAATGTGCCTTTTCACACCAGTCCTCTATGTAAGGTGAGATCTCCTTTTTTACGAAATCGCGAATAGAGCTACGAATAAGCTTATGCTCTTCATTCAGTAAGTCATCGATGTTATAAAAATCGGGGGACTCAAAAAGATCATTAGCCGATCGCTTGTTCACATTCGCTTCTACCTGGTTCGTGCTCATATTCTTTTGGTTATTCGTTTTTAAATTCCAAATTTACGCAACCGTTTGAAACATCCATCATTTATTCATAAAACGTATGCCCGAAGATAAAATCGACGCGCATATCCTCAAGCAGATCAAGAAGTTAGAGGAGAAGTACGAGGTCATGGGGCAAGACCTCTCGTCTTACCTGGACGGCCTGTTGTATTCCGATTATCTTACGTATTGGGATTACATCCACCTGGACACTTTGATGAGCCTCCAGACCCCGAAAACAGGCCTCAAAGATGAAATGATCTTCATCATCTACCACCAGCATACCGAGCTATTCTTCAAGCTGATCTTATGGGAGATAGAACAGGTCTGCTTTCATGAGGATATCCAAGCCGATTTTTTCGTGGAAAGGATGCAAAGGGTCAACCGCTACTTCGAATTGCTGGAACATAGCTTCTCTATCATGGTAGAAGGGATGGAACGGGATCAATTCCTGAAGTTCAGGATGTCGCTATTACCTTCCAGTGGCTTTCAATCTGCCCAGTATCGCTGGATTGAGTTGAGTAGTACGGATCTCTATAACCTTACGTCATTAGACCTGCGTAAAGACCTGGACCCCGCGGACAGCCCGGAAAAACTGCTGGAGGCGATCTATTGGAAACGAGGGGCTACGGAATTGGCCTCGGGAAAAAAGACGCTTACACTGAAGCAATTCGAAGAAAAATATTATCATTCCTTTTTGCATCGGGCTAAAAAGTTCAAAACAACGAACCTGCTCAAAATATACCAGCAAAACTTTTCGCAAGGTGTAGATAATGAACGCATCAAAAGCGTATTGCGAACGTATGACTTGCTGGCCAATGTAAACTGGCCATTGGCCCATTATAAATCAGCAGTAAAATACCTCCAAAAGGACCCCGTGGACATTGCTGCCACCGGTGGGACCAACTGGCAGAAATATTTGCCCCCACGTTTTCAAAAGATCATTTTTTTCCCGGGGCTATGGTCGGAAGAGGAAAAGGCCGAATGGGGCAAAGGATGGGTGAAAGCCGCGCTTGATCGTTCCTGAATGCTACTGGTCCCGCTGCTCTATCTCCTGGCTTTGAAACCGTGTGATCGCAACCTTCAGCAGGAGGAAGGCGTAGCATTATATGGCGGAATTAAAATTTCCGCCTGTTTAGTGCGTAAGATCATTGGTTAATAGTATTTTAACTACCACGAATCTTATTTACTGTCTATCTTAGTGCCAAAGGTGCTTATTTGAAATCAATTTTACACATACAGCTTTTGTTTTTGATCTCCAATGGGATATACGCACAGGTAGAGCGGTATTCCTACCACGACGACGAAAACAAGAAAATAAAGGAGATCTATCACGTTCGTGACACTTTTTCAAATGTATTAGAAGGGGCTTACCTATCGTATTACATCAACGGGAACATAGAATCACGAGGATTATTTTCGAATAATGAAACAGTGGGGGAATGGGAGTTCTATTACGAAACCGGTAAGCTAAGAATGGTAGGGAACCTTAAGACTGGCTCTAACGACGGTTACTGGAAATACTATTTTGAAAATGGAGAGAAAAGTATGGAAGGAGAGATCTCCGGAAAAAAACGGCGTGGAGAGTGGAAAATTTATTACGAAAGCGGGGAACTCAAAGAGCAAGGAAACTTCGAGGATAACAAGCGTGAAGGAAGCTGGACCGGCTACTATGAAGATGGTAACAAAAAGTCAGAGACCCATTATGCCTATGGCAAAGGTAAGATCACTGAATACTATGCTATGGGTGAAAAAAAAGCAAAAGGTTCAAAATCGGGGGCCAAGAGTGTCGGGCATTGGCAATATTACTTTAAGAGCGGGAAGCTGCAAGCCGAGGGAGAATATCAAAACGGTAAACGGACCGGCCCGTGGGTGTATTACCATGAAAATGGTCAAGTGGCGGCCAAAGGGGACTTTTTAAATGGGGCTGCACAGGGAGAATGGCTCTACTATCATGATAATGGACAAATCAGCTCCAAAGGAGAGTTTGTCCGGGGGAAAAAATCGGGCTATTGGGGGATATTTAACGATGACGGATCGCTAAAAGGTGAAACGGAGTATAAAAATGGCAATGGGGTGTATACGGAGTATTATCCCGATAAAAGCGTTAAAATAAGGGGAACGATCGCCGGTGGTAAGAACCATGGGGTTTGGAGGTATTATTATGAAGATAACAAGTTAGAGGGAGTTTGTGATTTTGTCGATGGCCGGGGAGAGTATTTCGGATATTACCCGGATGGCACGCTCCAGACCAAGGGTATCATTGATAATGGTCAGAAAGTAGGTAAATGGGAGCTCTATCGAGACAACGGCACGCTTTCAGGATACTACCGGCCTATTTACAACGAGCAAAAGATCATAGCGGACGAAGCGCCCCAGCCCCGGGTGGTCCGGGAGTATGGGGTAGGAGAGTACCGTTTCAAAAGAAAAAAATTCAACTACTTCGATGCTAAGATCAACGAGTTCCAAGGAGTCATCGTACAGACCAATCCTTTTCTTTCTTTCCTGGGCCGCGTTCCTTTTGGCGTGGAGTTCTACCTGCAAGAACGCCTGGGACATGAGGTGGAGTTTGAAGGCATACGAGATCCGTTTTATACCCCAGATGAGGATGTCGCGCTAGACGAAGTATTCGACCGGGGATACTCATTGACCATTAAACAAAAGTTTTATAACCCGGACAACCGGTACGGTCTTTGGTATTTCGGGCACGAGATACGGTTCACGAACATCAGCCATTATGCGAATGTCAGCCCGGCCTCACCCCCGGAAGACATCATGCGTGCCAGTGCATCAGAACGTAAGATCGAGTACTCCGTCATCTTGGGGTACCGGCTCATGCAGAGTACGACGAATCGTGGCTTTACGGTAGACAGTTTCATCAGCTTGGGTACAGGGTACCGGGACTTTAGTATTGACCAGGGTTTTGACAATATTTTTGAGGACCTGGACCAGGATACCATAACTTTGGCCTTTAACTTTGGCCTCAACATTGGGTATGCCTTCGCGTTAGGCCCTAGGAGGAGAAGATAGATAGTTTTAAGGATAAACACCTTACACTTGAAAAAGACCATAGAATTGTCGTTGAAGCCTGGGGAGGCTTTTGACGACCAGCTATTTCAACAATTGCTCCGTGACAGGGTAGGTGTGCCCGGCTCATCTCATTGGAGAATCAAAAAAAGATCCATAGATGCTCGTAAGGCACAGGTGAAAGTCAATGTCGTGCTGGAAGTTTATGGCCCAGGCAACCTGCCTCCTTTGATCAGTCACACCCGGGATTATCCTACGGTATCTGCATCTGACCCGGTCATTATTATCGGGGCAGGACCCGCCGGCCTATTTGCCGCTTTGCGACTGGTGGAGATGGGTGTAAAACCCATCGTCTTGGAAAGAGGTAAAGACGTACGTGCCCGGCGGAGAGACCTGGCCGCGATCAATAAGCATCATATCGTTAACCCGGATTCCAACTACTGTTTTGGAGAAGGGGGAGCGGGTACCTACTCTGACGGGAAGCTTTATACCCGATCAAAAAAACGAGGAGACGTGCAGCGTATCCTGGAAGTATTGGTGGCACACGGCGCCAAAGAAGATATTTTATTTGAAGCCCACCCGCATATCGGTACCAATAAATTACCCCATATTGTGACGGCCCTCCGGGAAAGTATTGTAAACGCCGGTGGGGAAGTACACTTTGAAAGCAAAGTCGCTGACCTACTCATTGAGCATAATGAAGTCAAAGGGGTAAAGCTTGTGAACGGTGATGTGCTAAAAGGAGAAGCCGTGATCCTTGCCACGGGACATTCCGCACGGGATATCTTTGAACTTTTGCAAAAGAAGGGTATAGCCATAGAGGCAAAACCTTTTGCGTTAGGGGTAAGGATAGAACATCCCCAAGAGCTCATAGATAGCATTCAATATCACTGTAGCGGAGGCAGGGGGGATTATTTGCCAGCTTCCTCGTATTCGTTGGTACACCAGGCCACCTATCAAACGGGATCGCGGGGTGTTTTTTCTTTTTGTATGTGCCCGGGAGGCTTTATTGTCCCTTCGGCCACGGCACCGGGTGAAGTTGTGGTGAATGGCATGAGCCCCTCCCGCCGAAACTCAAGATTTGCTAATTCGGGGATCGTAGTGGCCGTAGAGCCCGCTGATCTTGGGGAGTACCACTGTCACGGTCCGCTGGCGGCCATGTCTTTCCAGGCAGCCATAGAGAAGAAAGCCTGTGAAATCGCCGGGGGTACCCAAGTGGCCCCTGCCCAGAGAATGGGTGATTTCGTAAGCAGGAAGGTTTCTGCTAATTTACCGGTCACTTCTTACCAGCCGGGCCTATATTCTGTGGCTATGGATGAGGTGCTACCCCCCTTCATCGCCGAACGATTAAGAATAGGTTTTAAAGCTTTCGGGAAAAAAATGAAGGGATATTTTACCAATGATGCCCAGGTCGTGGGAGTAGAAAGTCGAACGTCGTCTCCCGTACGTATTCCAAGGAACAAAGATACCTTACAACATGTTCAATTGCAGGGCCTGTACCCGTGTGGAGAGGGTGCAGGTTATGCCGGGGGCATCGTGTCCGCCGCCATGGATGGTGAACGGTGTGCAGAGGCAGCGGTAAAAAACACGGCTAAATTCGCTTGCCAACGCTCGAAACTGTTATCGTGAACGGTGCTTAACCGGGAAAATAGGTAGGCTTCCGCGCATGACCACAATACCAGGAAAGCGTCACACTGGTCGGCGAAAAACCCAAGGCCCGGAAACTTTGTAATGGAAACAAGAAATAAAAAATGAAAAAAACAGCGATCATCGGGGCTTCGACAAACCCCAACCGTTACGCCTTCATAGCTGCCCAGATGCTGGTGGATCACGGGCACGAAATTGTACCCTTGGGTATAAAACAGGGAAGTGTGGCAGGTGTAAACATTCTCGATCTAAGATCGCTGCCCATGATAGAAGGAATTGATACCATCACGATGTACCTGGGCCCACAAAACCAACCTGCATGGTATGACTACCTGCTGGGGCTCAAACCCAGGCGGATCATTTTCAACCCCGGAACAGAAAATTATCAATTCCAAAAAATGGCCACCCAATCCGGCATTGAAACCGAAGAAGCTTGTACGTTGGTTTTGCTTCGCATAGGTTCATACTGACTTAAATCCCTAACCCCAATTTACATAGAGGCGATTCATGAATCGCCCCTACGTAGATCGTTCTTTTTGTAATAAGGATAGGTAGTTTAGGAACCTCTAGGTAGGTGAGATTTCACTTCTCTATGGGGAATACACGGGCTTAATTTCGAGGTCAAAGGCTTCTTTGTGATCGATTATTAATTATTGACTTGCGCAAGACATAGTCTTAAGCCAGTTAAAGGACTTGCGTAAGGCCTTCAAATTTCAAACAAGCCGTGCGATCTACCGATGCAAAGCGTTACATCCCTCCTCCGGGCGTGTGACATTCTCCACCCGTATTTGTGCGTTTTCACGATCATGACCCGACGGTTAAATCCCCAAATTTAGCTTTCAAATAGGTCGTAAAATGTTCAGACAAATCATCAACCCCAAAAGTTACAAGACGAATTCGAGGCGGAAGTTAAGACTATTGTTGGGCCTGGAGATCGGCTTGGGCATTTTGCTGATCCTCTTTGCTTTTATTCTTATCAAGATATTTTTATAACCAAACATGCCTATGAAAAAGCTATTACTTTTCAACCAAAACTTCAGCTTTACGCCTTTTTATAAGCTGTTGATTTTGGTGATCTTCCTGCTTACCTGTCAACTCACATACGCACAAGTACAGGTGACAGGTAAGGTCACCGAAGTCGATGACTCTCCCTTGCCAGGGGTGAATATCGTTGAAAAAGGCACGACGAACGGTACAGTTTCTGACATCAATGGTGACTACAGCTTAGCTGTGAGCCCTGGGGCTACCTTAGTTTACAGCTACATTGGCTTCACGAACCAGGAAATTGCCGTTGCCGGCAGAAACGTGATCGACCTGGTCATGGAGGTGGATATTACCTCGTTGCAAGAAATCGTGGTGATCGGGTATGGTACCATTAAAAAGTCCGACCTTACCGGCGCTGTGGCCCAGGTCGAATCGGAAGACATGCAAAGAATTGCTACTTCCGATGTCAACTTGACCTTACAGGGGCGTGCCCCGGGGGTGCAGGTGATCAAAAACTCTGGGGCGCCGGGCACCGGGTCTACCGTGACGATACGTGGCCTGGGTAGCCTTGCAAACAGTGACCCACTTTATATCGTAGATGGTTTTCCTACCCAAGACATCAGTAACCTGTTACCGGCTGATATTGCCTCGGTAGAGGTATTGAAAGATGCCTCTGCTACTGCCATATATGGTGCACGTGGCGCTAATGGTGTGATCCTGATCACTACCAGGAGGGGGGAAGAAGGGAAGATCAATTTCAATTTTGACGCTTACTATGGGGCCACGGAAGCATGGCAGACCTTGGATATGCTGAATGCAGAGCAATATGCCAACCTGAGGCTGGAAGCTTTCGCTAATGACGGTACCGAGCCTGATCCTACTACGCTGGCCAAACTGGAATTTGTACGGGATAATCCTGGTAACGGCACCGATTGGCAGAAAGAAGTCTTGGAAGTAGGCAAAGTACAGAATTATGCTATGACGGTGAATGGTGGAAAAACAGAGAGTAAGTTTAACTTTTCCGCCAATTATTTTCGGCTGGACGGGATCGTGGAAGGAACCTTTGAAGAAAAGATCATCACCCGATTCAACAATGATCTCAAATTCAATGACTGGTTGTCGGGGGGAGTAAATGTCTCCTACGCCTATCAAAATTTCACAAATTTTGTAGAAAGCCAGTTCAGTAGCCCTTTATCTACCGCTATTCGTAAAGATCCCGTTACCATGGTATTTGACCCGGGCCTAGGTACCTATGGCAGGAGCGGGCTCTCAGATGTGCCTAACCCGGTGAGGTTGGTCGATGAAGGGCAGGAAAGACTCCGGTCCAATTACAGGATACAAGCAGGAGGGTTCATTACTGCAGAGTTGATCGAAGGACTCAAATTTACCTCTAGGTTCACCTTTGATCGCATCGAAACCCATAACGAAGACTTCGCGCCGGCATTTTCCATCAATTCGAATGAAGAACGTCCAGTCAGTACATTGAACAGTTTCAATGCTCAACGTATGAGTTTTGTTAACTCCAATTTTATCAATTACGCCAGGAGTATTGATGTGCACAGCTTTGACGCCATGGTGGGTATGGAGATGTTTTCGGATCGGCAAGAAGGGGTTAATACAGTAGTATTGGGAGCACCGGAAGATGAGTCACTACGGTTCAATGTTCAAAGTCCCCTGCAAGAAGATGTCCAGTATGACGACAGTGATTTTTTCCACAACAAACTACTTTCCTATTTTGCCCGGGTCAATTACAATTATGATGACAGGTACTTGGTCACAGCCACGGTTAGGAGAGATGGGTCTTCAAGGTTTGCGGAAGAAAATCGTTGGGGAACTTTCCCGTCATTTTCAGCGGGGTGGAATGTGCACAATGAATCCTTTTTCCCCACCTCGGCCATCCTTTCCACGGCAAAACTACGTGCCGGGTGGGGTGAAGTAGGAAATGAAACCTCTGCCGGGTCTTTTGATTATCTCATCCTCTATGGGCCTAACTTTAACTACGTATTTGGAAACGGTGCTACGGCCCTTGGCGCAGCGCCTACCACCATTGTAGATCCTAGCATCCGGTGGGAAACCTTCCGGCAGATCAACATAGGTGCAGACATTGGACTGTTTGAAAGCAAAGTGAACGCTACTGTTGATTATTTTGTAAAGACCACCGAAGATTTTCTTTTCGTACAGCCCGTGCCGGGTATTGCTGGCGCTGAGGGAGGTACCTCCAATATTGGAGAAATGCGCAACGAAGGTTTTGAAATAGACCTAGGGTTCCAGGACAGTTTCGGAGACTTAGACGTGGACCTGTCGGTCAATGCCTCGCGTATCCTTAACGAAGTACGCTCTTTAGGTGGTGGTGAGCCGCTGGAAATAGGTTTCGAATCCCGTGTCGGTGGACCTACCACTAGGACACAAGAAGGGGAAGAAGCCGTAGTATTTTACGCCCTCCAAACGGATGGCATATTTAATAGCCAGCAAGAAATAGACAATTACACGAATGCAGACGGTGAACTGATCCAACCCAATGCACAGCCCGGAGATGTCAAGTACATTGATACGGATGGGGATGGGAAGATCGATTTTGCGGATGACAGGACCATCGTAGGTTCGCCTTTGCCCGATCTTACCTTGGCTTTTAATGCGAAACTGCGTTACAAAGGCTTTGACCTGGCCCTGTTTATCCAATCTTCTATTGGGAACGAGATCGCCAATATGACCAAATTTTACTCTGCGAGTCCGAGTGGTTTGGAAAATCAATTTGCTTCTCGCATGGATCGCTGGACGCCGGAAAACACCGATACTAACGAACCCCGGATGACCGTAGCGGATCTGAATCAAAACTTTCTCTACAGCGACCGGTACATTGAAGATGGTGATTATGTAAGGCTCAAAAATGTGCAATTGGGGTACACCTTTCCGCAGGCTGTAACCGACAGGCTATTTGCCCAATCGATCCGCGTGTATGTGTCTTCGGATAACTTGGTCACGATCACGGATTATTCCGGCTTCGACCCCGAGGTCGGCCGCTTTCAGAATAACCCGTTGCACTTTGGGGTTGATTATGGTCAATACCCACAGCCAAGGACTTTTATAGCCGGTGTCAATATTAACTTTTAACCTGGAAAGATCATGAAAAAACATAGTTGGAAATATTTACTGCTTTTGGTGATCGTAACGGCCGGTTGCGAAGAGTTTCTCGACACTGAGCCTAGGGCGGTCTCCACGGAAGCCAATTTCTTCAATGACCCTAACAATGCGATAAGAGCGGTTAACGCTATCTATGATCCGTTGACTTGGGGACAAAATGGCAACACACTGCCGGTTGATTTTTCGCATTCCTATGAATTCATTGTAGGAGATATCCTTACCGACGACGCTGTGAAAGGAAGTACGGACTCGGATCTGCCGGGTATTACGGAATTGGAGGAATGGAGAGCCACAGCGGCTAATGCCAATATTATTACCCTCTGGTATAACCCTTGGGTGGGGATCTACCGGGCTAACATAGCCATCAATAACTTACCGGATGCGCCGTTAGAGGAAGCCTTCAGGAACCGGCTGCTGGGAGAAGCCTACTTTTTGAAAGGGTATTATTATTTTTTGCTGGTACGAGTATTTGGCGGAGTGCCGCTTTTAGATGAGCCGCTCAACCCGGATGATGTGACGGCCGGAGACTTTCAAAGGACCTCCATAGAGGATTCTTACGCCTTTACCTTCGACCTGTTCAGCAGGGCGATAGAGCTGCTTCCCGAAAGAAGCGGATACAATGCCGCGGACCTTGGGCGGGCCACCAAGGGAGCGGCGAGAGCCTATCTTGCCAGGGCTTATATGTATGAGCTGAGTATGTTAAACAGGAACGGGCTCACTTGGGACGATGTGTATGATCAGACCAGCGCCATTATTACTTCGGGACAATACAGCTTGGCCAGTAACTTTGCTACCATTTTCCAAATGGAGGGGGAGAACAATTCGGAATCTATCTTCGAAGTACAAGCGGCGGCAGCAAGTACCGGCGATGTTTTCCTAGGTACAGGAACTATAGAAAACAGGTTTCAAAACCCTTTCGATACATGGGGTTGGGGGTTTAATGTGCCTCGACAGGACCTGTTTGAGGCGTATACGGACAATGACCCCAGGAGACCCGCTACTTTAATGATCGAGGGTGAAAATGCATATGGCGTATCCATAAACGTAACGGCTGGAAACCGCAATCCTTCCGGGATACTGAGCAGGAAAGTCATAGGTCACCCCGATAACGGGCCCGCTTTCAATGGAGATGGAGAGCAAAACATCCGGAAATTCCGTTTCGCGGATATCGTATTGATGCAGGCAGAAGCGGAATACCATAGGGGAAATGGAGAAAACGCCATCAATTTGGTGAACCAGGTAAGGACGCGAGCTTCTAACAGCACGTTTCCTTTAGGGTATAATGCCGGGAACCCCAGTGGATATGATGCGCCCGTCTTTGGCGGCACCCTGCAGGAACTGTCCAACTTACGAGACCAGGAGCTCTTGGATGCGATCTGGCATGAGCGAAGGCTTGAATTCGCTATGGAGTCTCTACGCTTTTGGGACCTGGTAAGAACAGGCAGGTATATGGCCGCCCTCGATGCAAAGTTTGGCAATACCACGGTAAGTGGTAGGGCCACCTCACATTCCCTAACGGGTTATGAGCAGCTCATTCCACTATTACCCATACCTACGGTGGAAGTTTCTAGTTGGGGACTTCAGCAAAACCCCGGGTATTAATCAAGAAAAAATCAAATCGATATGAAAATATTCAACATAGTATCACGGTTCTTTTTACCGGTGCTTTTATTTTCCGTGATTTCTTCGTGTGAAGAAGAAGCGGAAGAATTTGACCTGGATTTCCCATTACCGCAGATCACGGAATTTTCCCCGGCCTCGGACACGGTAGGAAGAACCCTTACCATCACAGGGACCAACTTTGAAAGGATCACTACCGTATCGGTAGGAGGGGTGAGCATTAGCAATGACAACTTCGAAGTGACCAGTGCCACTACCATTACCGCTACTTTGCCAAGAGTGCTTAGGGCAGGACCTGTCGCTGTTATGAATGTATACGAAAGGGGCGCTACTACACCTGGTAATTTTGTGCCCATTTACCCGAGAGCGGTGGTATCCGGGTGGCCGGCGGATTTCAATGCTTTTGGCAGGATCACCCTTATTGGAGAAAACCTCGATATGATCACCACTGCCATTGTGAACGGCGATACTGCATCGGTCTCTGTAGTCGGTACCACTGCCTTAGTTATTGATACTAGGGATGTTAACTTCTTGGCAGGTACCATTGGTACCGAAGTCGAAGTTTCCTTGTCGGGCTTTGGCGATATAGAAAACCAATCTGCCTTGCTTACTTTGTTAGAGCCTGCAGAGGAGCTGCCCCCCGGATCAGACCCGCGCTTATTGAACGATTTTGAAACCGGTACGTTGCCTTGGCAGGAATGGGAGGGAGGTCCCGTTCAAAATGAGCAGGCGGGTTTTAACCTGGGCCAGGTAGACCTGCATCCTAATGGAGGCAATAGGTTTGCTTCGGTACTTATCCCCGCAGTGAACACCCAAAATTGGTCTTCGGAAATATTTTACGGTGATGTAGAGCCCGAGGGAGACCAAGCCACTGACACAATTAATTTAGCGGATTTCCGTGATCCGCACCTTTCCTTTTTAGTAAACACAGGAGCCGGGGAAGCTCGTTTTGCTGTAGAACTCTATGAATCTCGCAAATGGGGTAAGTGGTACGATGGCGAAGATGGCCCTATCGTTATCAATACTGCCGGTACATGGCGATGGGTGTCCATCTCGTTGGCAGAAGATTCCGGCTTTGGCAACTGGGGCGTTGGAGGCTGGGACAATGACGATGGTGGCAAAACCGAACTAGACTATGGTAAGATAAGGTATATCAAACTAGGTACGGGTACAAGCGGCTTCCCTCTTGGTAATGATTATGAAGCTAATATCGATAACCTGCAAATTACAGACGGCCCCGTAAGCAATGCGAATGATTTTGTATCCGGTGTTCAGTCACCTGCCTTTGTTTTCTTTGACCTCGAGGATGGAGCAAACCCGTTCCAGGCCGTGAATGAACAGAAAGTACGAAGTGAGTCTTCCGTGGTCACAGATCCTGGGAATGCGCCTCAAGGAGATAGGTTTTTGAGGGTAGATGCAGAGGTTTTGGAAGCCGGGTGGACCTGGTTTGGCAATTACAGTATTAGGGAACTAAATGTTGGTATCAAAGATCAACTGACCCCTTACTTGAGTTTCTACCTGCACAATGGCAACAGGGATACCCGGTTTGAAATGCAGCTTTTGGATGCCAATGGGTTTGGTTGGGGTACTGCGTTCCTTACCCCGGCGTATGACGGCTGGCAAGTGATCACGATAAACTTAGTGACCGCCTCCTGGAGTAATTGGGGCTCTGCCCCTTACCCGGTCCCTAATTTAGACGCAGTTACCGGGCTTGACCTTGCTTTTAACGCGGAAAAAATGGGAGATACAGGAGCCACACAATCCATCCTTACCGATTACGTAATACTGACGGCAGGTAGTGTACGCACGAGAAAAGGAAATCATGGAATAAACTACCCCGTGGTATACCCGGAAACTGTAGCCGTGAAAAAACCTAATCTTTAAAATTCTTCTTCATAATGGTTATGACCAAAGCCGGCTTAAACGTAAGTCGGCTTTTTCTAAACCCTTTACCACGCTAAAATATCCTTGTGTTAACCTGTGTATGATTGATATGCAAACCATGAAAAACCAACGATTCCTTATTTTTTTCCTAATCATTTTTCAATTACCGGTATGGGCACAGGTGTCCCCAGTCGATAAGGCAGCTACTAAGAAGACCTGCTTGCTGTATACAAACCTGGTGGAGATTGCCCGGCAAGGGGTCATGTTTGGCCACCAGGATGACCAGGCCTATGGGCTAGGCTGGTGGGATGAAAAAGGACGATCCGATGTGAAAGAGGTCACAGGATCTTACCCTTCCGTACACGGTTGGGACCTCGGGGATATTGGGCTGTCACCCTTCAACCTCGATACCGTTGACTTTACATCGATGAGAAAGTGGATCAAAGCTGCCTATAAACGCGGGGGGATCAACACGATCTCGTGGCACCTGGATAATCCCAAAACAGGTGGCAGCTCTTGGGACAAAACGCCTTCGGTAAAAGAGGCGCTGCCGGGAGGGGAAGCCCATGAAGCTTACCTCAAACAACTCGACGCCCTGGCCGATTTCTTAAAATCTTGTAAAGTAGGTTTCACCAAGATACCCATCATCTTCAGGCCATTTCATGAACATAATGGCAATTGGTTCTGGTGGGGGAAAGGGAATTGTGAAGAGCAAGATTATAAAGCCCTTTGGCGGTTTACCGCTGACTACCTAAAAAATCAACGTGGGATCCATCATTTATTATATGCCTTCTCCCCTGACCGGAGCCGGCTCGATCTTTCCCAAGGTGAAGTGTCTTACTTCTACGGCTATCCCGGTGATGAATACGTGGATATTATCGGGTTGGACAACTACTGGGATTTGGGGCATGGCCACAATAAGAATACACGAGAGCAACAAGCGAAGCACTTGTCGCAAAGCTTGTCATTGATCCACCAAATAGCGCGTGAGAAGAACAAAGTTGCGGCATTAACAGAAACCGGTCATTCTGGCCTCCACGAAACGGATTGGTTCACCCAAAGAATACTCAAGCCTTTTAAAGACAACAAAGACTTAGAGATTGCCTGGGTTTTAGTTTGGCGAAACCGGCACAAGGGCCATTTCTACACGCCACCAAAAGATCACCCGGCCGCTGGTGACTTTCAAAGCTTTTTTGATGACCCGATCACGCTGTTTGAGAAAAACCTACGGGACGTATACAAACCGGGGTTTGAGATTATTGAATAGATAATGTATAAGACTTACTTTATCCTAGTCATTGGTTTTTGCACGCTCCAGTGCTCTTCAGAAACAGGACATAAAGAGGATCGGCTTCCTAATATTCTTTTGATCCTTACCGATGACCAGGGCTGGGGAGACGTTGGTTTTCATGATAACGACGTTGTGAACACCCCCCACCTAGACCAGTTGGCACAAGAGTCGATTGAATTCACCAGGTTTTACGTATCCCCAGTCTGCGCTCCCACCCGCGCGAGTTTACTCACTGGCCGTTATCACCTGGCCACCGGGGTGACCTGGGTGACCCATCGTAAGGAGGTGATGCGTGCATCAGAAGTCACGCTTGCCGAGTTTCTAAAAGCTAGCGGGTACCGCACCGGCTTATTCGGTAAGTGGCATAATGGAAAGCAGTATCCCCATGATCCCAACGGGCAAGGTTTTGATGAATTCCTGGGGTTTAAAGAAGGGCATTTGAATAATTATTTTGACGCCACGCTAGCCCATAATCAAGACCTAGTAGCTACCCCAGGCTACCTGCCGGATGTTTTGACAGATTCGGCTATTGCTTTCATGGCAAAAGAAGGCCCCTTCTTTTGCTATTTGGCTTACAACACGCCTCACAGTCCCTTCCAGGTATCCAATGAATACTTTCTTCCTTACAAAGACCAAGGGCTTGATGACAAGAATGCCGCCATCTACGGCATGGTCACTAATATAGATCATAACGTAGGACGGCTGTTAAAAGCACTGCTTCGTTTAGATAAGGAACAGGAGACCCTCGTAATTTTTCTAAGTGATAATGGGCCTAACGGGCACCGTTACAATGGAGGTTTTAAAGGGATCAAAGCCCATGTGGATGAAGGGGGAGTAAGGGTTCCTTTTTTAATGCGATATCCCGCGCGGGGCTGGAATAAGGGAACAAAGGTAACCTCGATGGCGGCTCATATCGACCTGTTCCCCACCTTGGCAGAGTTGATCGGGATCCCCATTCCCGATTCCTTGGAGATCCATGGCAAAAGCTTGGTGAGCGCCATCGAGCGAGAAGAGATAGACACCTCGCGGTATTTTTTTACCCACCAAGTACGAAGAACCTTCGATACCTTGCCGGGCGCGGTACGGAATGAACGTTACCTGCTCACCCTTAAACCCGGTGATACCGCCCTTTACGACCTACACGATGATCCCTACCAGCAAACGGACCTTTCCGATGCTATGCCCCAAAGGGTAACGACGTTAGCGAGGAAGTATTTAGACTGGTTTTTGGAAGCCACAAAAAAAGGAATCACTCCCGAGTCGGTTGAAATAGGAAATACCTCTACCTCGATTGAATTCCCTGCATCGGAGATTTTTAGCCGAACAAGGACCCAGTTTAAGGGAAAAGAGGGATGGGCGAATGACTACCTGGTAGATTGGGAAGATGGTGGACGAGCGTCCTGGCGGTTAATGTCAGGATCATCACGAGAATATGAAGTGATTTTACAAGCTTCTTACCAGGCCAGCAGTGGTTCGAATCTTAAGATCAACATTGGAGATGAAGAACTTGAACTTGACATTACCCAATCCCGGGTCAAAGAACCGGTAGAAAGCCCGGATCGTGTAAAGCGCGGGGAGGTCTACGAGTACCGGTGGCCTGGAATTTCACTAGGCACTGTAGTTATCACAAAAGGGGTTCACGACCTAGCGCTTACGGCTACAAATCCTAAAGACCTGGAGGTGAAGTCCATCAGTTTAAAACCGGTCCAAAACAATGAATGAAACGATATATAAAGAAAGCATGAACAATCTTTTTGAGGCTCATGAAGCCCTATTGCGTCGCCCGAATGAAAAGGAGCCCGGGACAAATGGGTGGTGCCAAAGATACCGGTACCCGGTCCTCACCGCGGGGCATATCCCCATTTACTGGCGTTACGATCTCAACCCTGGATCCAACCCGTTGATGATGGAGCGGTTAGCGGTAAATGCGGTATTCAATGCCGGGGCTATATTCCATAATGAACGATTTTTACTGGTGGCAAGGGTAGAAGGAGCTGACCGTAAGTCCTTTTTCGCCGTAGCCGAAAGTGAGAATGGGACGGATAACTTCCGGTTTTGGGATTTTCCCATTACGATGTCGGAAACTGCTGATCCTGATGTTAACGTTTACGACATGCGTCTGATCCGCCATGAAGACGGGTGGATCTATGGCCTTTTTTGCACCGAAAGGAGGGATGCGAAAGCGCCTGTACATGATCAGTCCGCGGCTACGGCGGCCTGTGGCATAGCCCGTACCAAAGACCTGGTCCATTGGGAGCGGCTAGAAGATTTAGATAGTGGGGGAAGCCAGCAACGTAACGTGGTTTTACACCCCGAATTTGTCGATGGGAAATATGCCTTGTACACCCGGCCGCAAGACGGTTTTATAGATTCCGGTACAGGCGGAGGCATTGGGTGGGCACTGGTAGATACTATGGAACGCGCGAAGATTTCCCAAGAGAAGATCCTGGACCCAAAAGTGTATCATACGATCAAAGAAGTAAAAAACGGGCAAGGCCCTGCTCCACTGAAGACCCCAGGAGGATGGCTTCACTTGGCGCACGGAGTAAGAAATACAGCCGCAGGCTTGCGCTATGTCCTGTACATGTTTATGACTTCCCTTGAAGATCCTTCCCGGGTCATCCATAGGCCCGGCGGACATTTTATGGCTCCGGAAGGCACCGAAAGAGTAGGTGATGTTTCTAATGTACTCTTCTCAAATGGATGGATAGCAACGCCCGGGGGAGATGTCTTCATTTATTATGCTTCATCAGATACACGGATGCACGTGGCTACTTCTACGCTGGAGCGACTCATCGATTATTGCAAAAACACACCCGAAGATGAATTGAGGTCTTATGCCAGTGTACAATCTCGCAACCAGCTCATTGAAAAGAATATTACTTACATGGAACGAAGCGGGATGAGGTGAAGGCTATGGAGGACAGCAAATCAAAAATAACGTTTAGAGAAAGAGCGGCGTATGGATTAGGGGATTTCGCCTCGTCGATGTTTTGGAAGCTTTTTTCCATGTTCCTATTATTCTTTTATACGGACGTATTCGGAATCTCCGCGGCGGCTGTGGGCACGATGTTCTTGATCACCCGTGTATGGGATGCCGCCAATGACCCCCTGATGGGGATCTTAGCCGATAGGACCCATTCGAAATGGGGTAAATTCAGACCTTACCTGCTATTTGTGGCGGTGCCGTTTGCCATGGTGGGAGTACTCACGTTCAGCACACCCAACCTGGATGAAGGGAGTAAACTTATTTATGCCTACGTTACCTACTCGCTCATGATGATGGTATATACGGCGATAAATGTACCCTATTCTTCTTTGATGGGGGTAATGACCAGTGATCCGGGCGAGCGTACCACACTAGCTTCTTTCCGGTTTATTGGGGCTTTTAGTGGAGGGCTGCTCGTCACCGCTACGGCGAATTCTTTGATAGGCTACCTTGGAGATGAAGACCAGGCAGTAGGTTTCCAGGCTACCGTTGGTATTTACGCCGTTGTAGCAGCTATACTTTTTTGGCTCACCTTTGCGGGTACACGTGAGCGGCTGAAGCCCGTACGATCGCAAAAGCCGTCCCTCCGAGATGACCTGGGCGACATAGCGAAAAATGGACCTTGGTTTGTAATGCTCGGCGCCGGTATTTCCATCTTGATCTTCAACTCCATCCGGGATGGGTCTATTTTATATTATTTCAAATATTATGTAAAGGATCAAACCTTCTCCTTTTTGGGCGTGCAGTATGAATTGACGCACACTGTCCTTTCGTCTGCCTATATGTCTACCTGGCTGGCTACCAACATTATCGGGGTACTATTGGCCAAGCCGATATCTTCCCGGTTAGGCAAAAAACGGACCTTTGCTATGTCAGCGATCCTTTCGGCGTTGTTCAGTTTTACCCTTTTCTTTTTCCACCCGGGGCAGATCGGCTGGATATTTTTCTCCAACATCTTGGTAGGGATTTCGGCAGGTATTGTGCTGCCATTGGCTTGGTCTATGTATGCGGATATTGCCGATTACTCCGAGTGGAAAACGGGCAGGAGGGCTACTGGGCTGATCTTTTCCTCTTCTTCCATGTCACAAAAATTTGGCTGGACCCTCGGTGGGGCTATCACAGGATGGCTATTAGCAGCCTTTGGATTTGAAGCTAACGCAGCGCAGACCGACGAAGCCCTAATGGGTATCCGGCTTATGATCAGCGTGATCGCCGGTTTAGGAGCGTTGCTTTCATTTGGATTTATCAGCATTTATAAACTCGATGAAAAATTTATGCAAAAAGTGTCTGCTGACCTGGGTAGGTCCCGGGAAACAGGCTAGTGTCTTTTGTGCCCGCTATTATGGGTTAATTATCCCTTTTTTAGTGTTGACTTTTGCCTATAGCTATGGGCAGTCGACGCAAATTACCGGGTTCATTTATTCCGATGTTAACGAGAATGGATCGTACGATGCTTCCGAAACCCCTTTGGAGGGGATATTGGTATCCAATGGAAAGGATATTGTCGCTTCCGGGGTAAAAGGACGTTACGAGATCAAAGCGACCCATGGGCAAACTATTTTCGTGATCAAACCGGCTGGATTTGCCTTGCCAACCGATGAATATGGCATCCCGAAAGCTTATTTTCATTATTACCCACGAGGTACAATTTCCACGCAATACCCCGGTTTATCCACTACAAATGATGTGCCCTCCCGTGTAGATTTCGGGCTCCTTCCTTCCACTGAGCCGGACACGTTTAAAGTGGCCATGCTAGGGGATCTCCAAATGCGGATACAGGAGGAGATCAATTATACCAATCGCTTACTTACCCCTGAACTTTATGTGCGAGATGACCTTTCCATGGCAATTTTACTGGGAGATATTGCGGACGATGAGTTAGATATTCTTAACGGTACTCTACAGATCACCAAACATTTCAAAATGGTCTCATACCCAGTATTTGGCAATCATGACCGGAACTTGGAACAACCCTGGCAACATAACTTTACAAGTACGTTCAAAAGTGTTTTTGGCCCGGATTATTATGCTGCTAATTACGGTAAAGTGCATTTTATTATGCTGAATGATGTGCTGCCCAATGCCAACGGGTACAGCGGGGAGATCACCCAAGACCAGTTGACATTCATTAAAAATGATCTCAAGCACGTGCCTAAAGATCACCTGGTCGTTTTTACCCAGCATATCCCGCTTTACACGCTTAAAAATAAGGAAGCTCTTCTTGAATTGATCGCGGACCGGGATCATGTATTGGCAGTATCCGGGCATAGACACATACTGGAACAGGAGTTTATACCCTATGCCAAAGATAAGGAGTTACACGAGGTAGTGGCAGGAGCAGTATGCGGACTTTGGTGGGATGGAGAGCGGGATTGGAAAGGAATACCCGTAGCGGTTATGGGGGGAGGCGCACCCAAAGGCTACTATGTTTTTACTTTCACCGGCAATCAATATCAAATGACCTACAAGGCCTTGGAACTGCCCTCGGAAAAGCAGGTCAATATTTGGGCATGGCAACCCGACAGGGGAGACCCGGGCATGCAACTGCCTGCAGGTTTCCAGGGAAATGAGATTTTAGCGAATGTCTTTGCCGGGTCCGTTAAGACAACGGTAAGCATGAGAATTGATGACGGGGACTGGCAGCCTATGAAAAAGGTAGCCGTACAAGACCCGTACATTGCCAGGATCCTATTTTATGAAAAAGAAGGGATCTATCCTACTGCCGGCCAAATCAAATCAGGATTAAAAAAAGAGCCTTCAGGGCATATATGGCTGGGATATTATCCTGGAAATTTGGAAAAGGGATCACACAAAGTAGAAGTAAAGGCAACAGATCCATATGGGTTGAACGCCTATGAGGTTTCGTTTTTTATTTTGGGTAGATTTGACGAATGATCAAATCACCAGTCCACTTTGTTCCTGTTATCTTTTGCGTAGTATTCACACTACTTTTACTTTCATGCCAGCCTGGAAAACATAAGATCCTGGTAGGAACGTATACCGCTGGGGAGAGTGAGGGGATCTATTTGTGTTCATTTGATGAAAATAAAGAGGTGCTATCCCTCGATGGCCTGGCAGCAAATGCGAAGGATCCATCCTTCTTGGCCCTCACTCGGAGTGGTGATCATGTCTATGCCGTAAGCGAAACGTGGGAGGGAAGTGTCCTATCGTTCACCTGGGATGGAGCTCAGCTCGTACAAAAGGATAGTAAACCCGTCAAAGGAGATCATCCATGTTATATTGACATCAATCCCGATCAGAGTCTCATCGCGATTGCCAACTATTCCAGCGGGAATTTTTCAGTGATCAAATCCATGGAGGACGGAAGCCTGCAGGGTGACCCAGTATCATGGCAGCATACCGGTAAAGGTACGGATACCACCCGGCAGGAAGGCCCTCATGCGCATTGTGCTAAATGGGTAGGAAATAAAGCGCTATTAATTGTGGATTTAGGCATTGACTATATCATACCTTACACGGTTGACGATGATCTCAAGATAACCAAGGTGAATGAGGGGGTCAAAATGAAAGAGGGTTGCGGCCCAAGGCATATTGTACTTCACCCGTCAAGGAACATGGTATATGCCACCTGTGAATTATCTAACGAAGTCGCGGTGATGGAATTTGATCCTCAAAACCTTGAATTGACAGCTGTTCAGTACATTTCTACTCTGCCGGAAGGTTTTCGTGGCAGTAACAACAATGCCGACCTGCATATCACGCCTGGCGGGAAATATCTCTATGTTTCTAACCGCGGTCATGATAGTTTAGCAGCCTTCAGGATCACAGGAACCGGGCAGCTCGAACCCGTTGGGCATTTTCCCGTGCGAGGTAAAAAACCCCGTAACTTCACCATCTTACCGGGGGGTAAACACCTGCTGGTGGCCAATCAAGACAGCGATAATATTGTAGCCTTTCGTATTAATTCGACCGACGGCTCCCTGGAATTTACGGGCAGTGAAATTGAAGTACCCTCGCCGGTGTGTCTTAAGTCTTTTAGATAAATGGCTTGACAGATGTGCATTAAATGAAAGATCCGGTACAAATGCAGGCTTATTGAGTGCCACAGGGCATTAATGTCGGCATTTGTAATCCAGCCAACTGACAGTGTCGAGAAGAAAAACTCTCCCTATCGTGGTTATACCTACGACATACTCCGTCCTCACGAATTATCACATTTTCTAAAAATACTCGAACGATAACATTTTCGCAAAATGCTCAGAGTTGGGATGACAAAACGGTAAAAATAATCGTCACAGCGAGGCTGGCGTGGTTTATGGGTGGGTTACGAAGCTGCCCCCTTCTCGTGTGTGATCGAATGGACCCTGTTCTCGTTTCATGAGTGGAGGATCGCTTCACGCCTTGCCGAAGCCAACACACTGGGTTCGCGATGACGAAAGAGCAAAAATATGTCATAGATAGGCTGGCGGTGAGGGTGCTGGGGGCTACGAAGCCATCCCCACAACAGGTGAGTTAGCTACATTGCTTGGGAGCGTTAATAGTCGGGGGATCGCTTCACGCCTTGCCGAAGCCAACACACTGGGTTCGCGATGACGAAAAATGATAGTTTTTTAAGCTTGTTATACCCAAAAATGGATTTTGTAAAATTTTGATTTTCATCACTTTGAAAAAGTATGTCATAGGTAGTGGTACCATTTTTACGAAAATACTTGGAGTTAGCATGACAAAAGGTATAGGGCTATACATTAATGTATAAAAAGGCTTTTTGCGCAGTTGTAACCGAGGCTAGGTATAGTGCTTATTTCCCTTCTACTATGGTTCAGTAGGATGGGGTCTTGGAGTTTGGAATGGCCTATAAGGGGCTTGTCCGCTAGGTAGCATTTCTTTTTTATTATTAAACGAAAGTCACAGTTTTTATATCAGCTAACCTGGTTTAAAGTAAATTTCTTTCCACCCAATGCGGGATTTTCTTTGTTAAAAATGTTATTTCTTTACCTTCGAAGATCTCTAGCACTAATTCTGGGTGCGTTCCTGAATTATCCCAGACAAACGTTCTATAAGTAGATTTTGCAGCTTTCTTAAGTAAGGCTAAGCTTTTATAATAGCGTCTTTCTATTTTTTCTTTGGGCACGTTATGTCCACCTTTTTTTACTCTTAAGTTTACTCGCTCCATGTTAATTGTAGGAGAAGCTGTGCATACATAATAGAGATAAGTTTTATAACCTTGATCCCTCGCACTTTTTAAAATGTCAACTTTGGACTCGTGGGACATGACTGATTCAAATGTTAACTTTTTGCCTGTTCGAATTAATTCATGTCGTAGATAATCGGTGATAAGTGCGGCCTGATAAGCAGATTGACCTTTTGAGAAATCTGTAATACTACCTCTTGAAAGGACCAATTCTATAGGATATCCATTTCTTCTAGCTTTCCGGGATAGACTATGACCGCTCAAAAATGCCTTAAACCTTTCAGTGTCATTCCCTTTCAATCCCAGTTTAAGTAAATCATAATTACCTGTCTCTACTAACTCTTGTTCTATCTCATCTGGGTTTAAATAGATACCAATATCATATCTTGATCTAAGTTCTTGAGTTATCGTGCTTTTGCCAGATCCGTTGGGCCCTCCTATTAACCGGAGCCGCCTGTTCTTAAGATAAGGCACGCTTCGCACCGACTTCTACCCGGATGTCTTCGTTTTCAAGGTTCCCAATTACCTCCTTTTTTCCATCAGGATACTCTCTCAAAATACGGTCTCCTTCCCTGTACGTAATGTATAAACCTTGATCCTTAGATGCAGCAACACTTTCACGCACACCTTTTGCAACGACTTTTTTTAGTAAGGAATAATGCTTTGGTGTTTCTTCAATGTAAGAAAGATATGTCTTTTTTGATCTACTCATATTGTAAAGATAACCTAATTGTTTTCCATATTAGTTCCTTTGAATCAATTTCTATGCCATCCATGAGTTGTAAGTTGGTTTTGAGTTATAATTTTTGATTGCTGCGTTTCTTGTAAAAAAAACAGTGCCACTACTTCACGTAGTGACACTGCTGCCTCACTTTAGGGTTTTCGCAGTGGGGCTGTTCAAAAGAATAGATAAGATAATAAAGATATACGATTGCACCAAGCAAGGGTTTTTGATCGTGTTACATTCCACCCCTTAATTTGTGTCATTCACCCCTTCACAGGTTTCCCGGGTTATTATAAAATTGACTATGCATCAAGAAATTTTATATCCCCAGGTATTGAAACCTGCCGAATTTCATGACGAGCTCATCCGTAACATTTTACCTTTCTGGATGGATCACATGGTCGACCTCGAAAATGGTGGTTTTTACGGCCGGATCGATGGGAACGAGGAAATACACGAAAAAGCAGGCAAGAGTGTCATCTTAAATACACGTATACTGTGGACCTTTTCTGCGGCTTACCTCTTCACCGATGACCCGCGATACTTAGCAATAGCGGACCGGGCGTATCATTATATCAAAGCCCACTTCATAGATCGTTCATTTGAGGGGGTATTTTGGATGTTGGACTATACGAATCGTCCCATCTCCACAAAAAAACAGGTGTATGCCCAGGCGTTCGCCATTTACGCTTTCTCAGAATACTATAGAGCCACAGGGCAAAAAGAGGCGCTGGATCATGGGATCAGTCTTTTTCATACACTTGAGAAATTTAGTTTTGATAGAAAGTACAACGGGTATTTAGAAGCGTTTGACCGGGAGTGGCGCCTCCTGTCCGACTTTCGCTTAAGTGAAAAAGATGCAAACGAGGTCAAAACTATGAATACCCACCTCCATGTTTTGGAGGCTTATACCCGTCTTTACAGCATTTGGCCCGATCGGGGCTTAAAACATCAACTCGAAAACCTGGTAACGCTTTTCTTGGGCAAGTTCATTAACGAGGACTATCATTTTAACCTGTTCTTCGATGAAAAATGGCAATTAAGATCAAATACGATCTCATACGGTCATGACATAGAAGGGAGTTGGCTTTTAGTGGAAGCCGCCTTAGCCCTTGGTGACCAGGAATTGATCCATAAGGTGGAGGAAGCGGCGCTAAAAATGGTAGACGCCTGCTTGCAAGGAATAGATGAAGATGGCGCCCTTTTTAATGAAAAGGACAATAAAGATGGGACCGTGGATACCGATAAACATTGGTGGCCGCAAGCAGAAGCCTTAGTGGGTTTTGTCAGTGCTTGGCAGGTATCAAAAGATGAAAAATACCTGCATTATGCTAAAAAGAACTGGCAGTTTATCAAGAAGCACATGATTGACCGTAAACATGGCGAGTGGACCTGGCGCGTGACGCAAACACATGATCGTGTGAATTCAGAAGACAAAGCCGGGCCGTGGAAATGTCCTTATCACAACGGTAGGGCCATGATGGAACTGGTAAAAAGACTTTCAAACTAATATATCATGAAAAAACTATTACTCCTACTCATTATTCACCCGTTGTTTTGTGCCTTTGCTCAAGACACCATAGTGAAAGAAGCCGAAGATGGCATTTTAACAGGCACCGTCGTAACGACCTCGAGAGATGGGTTTAGCGGTACGGGCTACGTTACGGATTTTGATTCTGACGGTGACAAGGTATCGGTTACTATTAACGCGGCCAGCGCCGCTACCTACGAACTGCTCATAGGTTATGCTTCCGAATTTGGTGATAAGACCAACGATATTTATGTAAATGATGTATTGGTAGCGCAGCAGGTATTTCCCATGTCTACTACTTTCACAACACAATCCGTCGGTACGCTCACTTTAATGGAAGGCGACAATGTAGTGGAGATACGAAAGAATTGGGGCTTTTTTGATGTGGATTACTTTTCATTTACGAAGAGAGCTAATGTCTTTTCCGTCGACAACAGCCCTGTCACTATAGAGTTTGAGGAGGGGGAATTAGTTGGTGTGGATATTGATAATACACTGCCAGGCTTTTCCGGGACGGGTTATTTAACGGGCTTTGACACCGATGGGGATAAAGTAAGTCTTACCCTCAATACAAGTATGGCGGGGGAGTTTCGCCTGGATTTTGGCTACCGGTCCGAGTTTGAAGATAAAATACAACACCTCTACGTGAATAATGAATTCCAGCGGGCATTAGTTTTTCCTCAAAGCCCTGTATTCACCGAGTTGAATATGGGTGATGTTACCCTGGGTGAGGG
Organism: Fulvivirga sp.; assembly: GCA_028280565.1. Taxonomy (GTDB): domain Bacteria; phylum Bacteroidota; class Bacteroidia; order Cytophagales; family Cyclobacteriaceae; genus Fulvivirga. The sequence continues at coordinate 8,507 of JANQLQ010000156.1, read as the reverse complement.
GGGCAACGTTATAGAGGTAAGAAAAAACGAAGGGTGGCAAGAGCTGGATTACCTTGTGATCACTCCTTTAATCCCTGCCACCGCTCCCGTAGCACAGGCGGGTGACGATAGGGTAGTGATGGATACCGACGGTGATGGCCTGGCCACGGTCTTGCTAGACGCCTCCTTAAGCAGTGATATTAACAATGACATTAGCACGTATACCTGGAGAAATACAGCAGGCGATACACTAGGAGAAACCGTCACGCTGTCCATTCCCTTGGAAGTAGGAGGGTATGATATCACGCTGGTGGTAACGGATGGTACGGGCCTGCAAGATACGGACGAAGTAAAAGTGTTCGTTGGAGAAGCCACCAACTATGGGAATAACCGGATCGGTATTCGCGCCGGTACGCAGGATGTTTTTGTTAGCGGGCTTAACCTAGCGTGGGACGAGTTTTCCAAAGATATCGTGGAACTGAACGAACCCTTTTTTGAATCGGCTTTAGACGATATGCAAAGTACCGGGGGGAATGCCTTACGATGGTGGCTCCACACCAACGGCCGTTTCAGCCCTGTGTTTAATAACAATGGTGGCGTAACGGGCCTAGCGCCGAATGCCATCCCCAATATGAGGAAGGTGTTAGACCTGGCCCACGATAGGGGGGTGATCATAAGTATGTGCCTATGGTCTTTTGATATGTTACAAAACCAAGGGCAAGATGTCAATGTAATGAAACAATTGATCGAAGACCCCCTCGCTACTCGTACCTACATAGATAATGCCTTGATCCCGATCATAGAAGAGCTTGGCGACCACCCCGCCGTAATGTGTTGGGAGATCTTCAACGAAGCAGAAGGTATGACCCAAGAATTTGGATGGACCCCTAACCGGACCTCCATGCGATCAGTACAACAGTTTGTGAACTTGGTTGCCGGGGCCATTCATCGTACGGCACCCACGGCATTGGTATCTACGGGAGCTTGGTCCTTCAAGGCTATGACGGACCGCGAAGGGAATTTCAATTATTATCGCGATGACCGCCTCATCGCCGTTGGCGGAGATACAGACGGAGTATTGGATTTCTACCAAGTACATTACTACCCGGAACATTTCGGGAACAATCTTTCCCCTTTCCACAGGCCCGCCTCTTGGTGGGACTTGGATAAGCCTATCGTCATCGGCGAATTCCCAGTGAGGGAGATCGATGGGCGGGCCGATCCTCATTATACCACCACGGAAGCCTACCAGCTTGCTTATGAGTACGGTTATGCCGGGGCAATGGCCTGGTCTTATACCGGGTTCGACGGGGGTGATTTTAACGATGCCAAGGAAGGAATGGACCTGCTTATGACAAACTACACCAGTGACATCCTCATTGGTCCAGATCCACTTTTCAATAATGCGCCGGATGTTATGGCCACCATACCGGATGCCAAAGTAGTCATGGGAACCAAGGAGCGTTTGGAAAACCATATGGATCTAACACAAGTTTTTACGGATGCTGAAGACGGCAGCAACCTGCAATTCACGATCATCGAGAACTCACAACCCTCGGTGACTCAACCTTCAATATCCGGTGATAATATGTTGAATATCAATTTACTGAGTGGAGCTACCGGGCGGTCCGTGATCACCGTAAAGGCGATGGATACGAAAGGAGCCAGTGCAATTACCAGTTTTTCTGTCAATGTACGTGATCCGCAAGGAAACCTGGCACTCTTTGAAACTGTCAACGCCTCTTCTATAGAGAGTAACGATAGGGAGGCCGACCTTGCCAATGATGGGGATATGACCACCCGGTGGTCCAGTGAATATTCGGATGATCAATCTATTACCATTGACCTGGGAGAGGTGAACCAAGTAGACCGGGTGCTTCTGTATTGGGAAACAGCCTACGCCAGCCAATATACACTTGAGGTTTCTGCCGATGGGCAATCTTGGACGAAGGTATACGAAGAGAACGCCGGGGACGGGGGGATGGATGAGATCACTTTTGAGCCACTCGGCGCCCGGTATGTACGGATGAACGGGATCAAAAGAAGCACCACCTTTGGTTTTTCACTATGGGAGATGGAGGTCTATGGACCGGCAGTTACTACGTCATTAGAGACCTTCTTTACCCATGACATACGGGTATATCCCAACCCGGCCGGGCAGTTTATTCAACTATTTGTGCCCGGGGAATTCCAACTGGTACTCATGGATCTGCAAGGAGTAGCACTGGGCCGACATCAAATTAAGGATTTCCATACGTTAGACCTGGCTGGGCTGAAGCCCGGGGTGTACCTCGTACAATTGAAAAATGACAAACTAAATTTGACCCGAAAGATCATCAAAAACTAAAACTATACCGGCCTTGGTTCACCCATAACCTTGTAGGAATAACGTGTTGTGTTAGTTAGGTTATATCGACTTTGCAGGCAAAAGAAAATAAGCGTGTTCCCCGGTCTTCGCTTAGCGAGGCGGCCGATTACCGGCCGCTCGCATACCCAACGCTCAAACGGCTAGCGATAACATTACTGGTTTGGATTTAATGGGCACAGCGGGTAGGAATTGGAAAGATTAAGGAGTATAATGATTGCCCTTGAAATATGAATTGCATAATCCATTGATTTAATGAGTTTTATGTTTCGCAGGTTTCAACGATATTTAAGAAGTTCGAGTCGGGTTGTGGATGACATTTATGCTAATTAAGAGAGCTTTCTTGCTAGTTGTATTTTTTATGCCCTGGGTGGCGATAGCCCAGCCAGCGGCGCTATTGCAAAAGGAAATTATTTTTGATCATCTGCCCAAGGAACTAGGATTATCACAGCGTACGATCAATTGTATCCTGCAAGATGATGATGGTTTGCTATGGATTGGCACCTGGTCAGGCCTTATACGGTACGATGGTTACTCCACCCAGCTTTACACCGCTTCTGATGAGCCGGGTACCTTAAAAAGTAACAAGATCACCCGCTTAGCGAAAGACGAGCGTGGGGTAATTTGGATAGGAACAAGGATGGGGGGGCTCTTCAGGTATGATAAAGTGCAGGATAGATTTGCACAGTACCTGCATTCTAGTGGCGATAGTGGTCTGAGTAATAATAATGTTTGGGCCCTGCTCCCCGATGAGGACGGTGGGCTTTGGGTAGGGACGGAAAATGGCTTAAACCGGCTGGACGTTTCCACCAACCAATTCACCTCTTACTTCGCTGATGTGGGAAACAAGCAAGCGCTGGTCCACGACTTCATCACAGACATTTACAAAGATAAAGAGGGGACAATGTGGGTGGCCACGGAAAAAGGCTTACATAAGCTCTATCATGAAGGGAACGATGCCCGCTTTGAACGTTACATCTATGAAGAAGACCCGGGCAACGAACACTTGCATAATTATATCTACCAGGTACTGGAATACAATGGGGCTATTTGGCTGTGTACCAAGTTGGGTTTGAAAAAGTTAAAGGAAGGCCAGTGGTCAAACTTTGTTTTGGAGGGAAAGCCTCCAAGTTTTAGTTTTTTCCGGGCGATGTACCTGGTGGACATAGAGAATCCCCTCCTATTGACGGGCAGCGAGAAGGGATTGAATTTTTTTGATCTCCAGCGAGAATCATTCGTTAGATTTTTAGGCAATTATGATCCTAAGACCAATTTGACCCATAATACGGTGATTTCCATTTTCCTGGATGCTTCCGAGGTCTTATGGGTGGGGACACGGAAGGGATTGAGTAAGTTTGATACCTACAGCAAAGGCTTCCAGCTATACGGTACATCGAGCTTTGATACTACCCGAAGTATCATCTCGGGGATAACCGCCGATAGTAACGGTAGCTATTGGATATCTACCCAAGGAGGGGGTTTATATAAATTTCAATGGGGAAATGGGACCCCGGTTTTTAAGCGTTATAAGATCAAATCGGCAGACCCGGTCGGGTTCACAGATTTTATCCAAACCATGTATATGGGCCGTAGCGACCAATTGTGGATAGGTACTGCCGGAAGTGGTCTTTTCACTTTTTCTACGCGCTCGGATACCAATGGCGACCAAACCATTACCGACTTCCAAAACTTCTCCGAAGGAAATCAACCTCCTTACCAGTTAAGCGATAATTATGTGATGACGATAGCCCGGGGGAATCAAGGGGTTACCTGGGTAGGCACATGGAGTGGCGGGTTAAACAAGATCCATAACCAGCAGGTAACACATTACAAAGATCCTATGCTGCTGGAGGTGCCGCTCGTCGTTTTACTAGAAGATAAGCTCGGAACACTTTGGATCGGTTCCCGGGGCAAAGGATTGATCAGGATGGAGATTGACAAGGATGACCAGGTCACATACAAAAGGTATCGCCACCGGGAGGGAGATGAAAAAAGCATAAGCAATGATTTTATCAACGTCGTATTTGAAGATAGCCAAGGAGACCTTTGGATTGGTTCCGAAGGAGGGCTGGATCTTTTTGATCGCCGGTCTGAGACGTTTACTTCATTCCCGATCACCCCTGCCGGGAAACAAGAGGTGGTGGTCGGCCTGCTGGAAGATCAAGAATCCCGCCTTTGGATCTCCCATTGGAATGGCCTTTCGGTAGTAAAGCCATTGGACCCGGCCTTTGAAGCACAGCATTTTGATCGTAGCGATCGCATCCAGGGAGGGTTTTTCTATAATAACGTTTGCTTTTCTGATGCACAAGGTCATTTGTTTTTTGGTGGCGCCGATGGGTTTAATGTGATTCAGCCCCAAGTCATTGAAAACCCTTTCCGCCCGGGGGTTCGCTTTAAAGACTTCAGGATCTTTAACGAGCCGGTCCGTGTCAAAACCGCCTACCAAGGGAAAGTGATCCTGCAAAAGGATCTGAACCATACCCAAAAAGTTTCCTTGAAATTCAGTCAAAATTCGATTTCTTTAGAGCTAGTGGCCTTGCACTATGCGGCGCCGGAAAAAAATGTATTTGCCTACAAGCTAGAAGGATTCGACCCGGGCTGGCAGTATACGAATAGTGCCCAGCGCTTCCTGAATTACACCAACCTCCCGGATGATACCTACACCCTCAAGGTCAAAGCTTCTAACAATGATGGCTTGTGGGGGCCGGAGAAAGAGCTGGTGATCACCATAGCACCTCCCTGGTGGCGAACTTCATGGGCGGTTTTGGTTTATGTTGTTCTCTTTGTCCTGGTCTTGTATGCGTTTAGGAGGCTTATCTTGTTAAGGGCGAATTTTATAAACAATCTAAAGCTTGAAAGACTTGAGAAACAGAACCTGGAAAAACTGAACCGGGCTAAGTTGCAATTCTTCACAAATATTTCCCATGAATTTCGCACACCCCTTACCCTTATAGCAGGGCCTCTTCAAAAAATAATGGATTCAGGCGATACCAATAAATTAGTCCGGGAGCAGCTACTGGTCATAAACCAGAATACCCAGCGGCTGCTTCGCCTTATTGGGCAGCTTTTGGATTTTAGAAAAGCAGATGATGGCAGCCTCAAACTCAGGGTAGCCGAGGGTAATCTTGTGAAATTCTTAAAAGAAATACGACTCTCATTTTCCGGTTTGGAAGACCAAAAACAAATAGACCTCAAATTCCAGTCTTCTTCAAATGTGATCAAAGTATGGTATGATCGCGATCAGCTAGAAAAGGTATTTTTCAACCTGCTGTCCAACGCTTTTAAACACACCCCGGTGGGAGGTAAGATATACCTGTCCGTCTTAGAAAATACGGATAATGTGCAAATATCCGTGGAAGATTCCGGGGAAGGGATACAGCCCCAAAATTTTGAAAAGATATTCGAACGGTTCTTTAGCCAGGACGCTGGCCGCCAAGGGACAGGCATAGGATTAGCACTGGCCAAAAGTATCGTGGACCTGCATCATGGTACCATCAAAGTAGAAAGCCAGCAAGGCAAGTTTGCCCGCTTCGTGGTTACCTTGAGCTTAGGCAAGGAGCACTTTGATCCTTCCCAGGTCATCGCTGATTTTAAAGATAGTGAAGTCATCGAGCTCTACCCCGACCTGTCGGAACTAAAGCAGCTTGAGACGATCGGGACACCCCAAGAGTATAACCCTAAAGAATTAGAGTCCCTGCCCCGGTTGTTAGTGGTAGAAGACAATGAAGAGATCAGGAACTACATCAAGTCTATTTTCAGGGGAAAATATATCACACTAGAAGCAGGCGACGGCCAGCAAGGGTATGATTTAGCGTTGGAAGAGCTCCCAGACCTGGTCATTAGTGATGTAATGATGCCCCGGGTCGATGGGATCAGATTTTGTAAGATGATCAAAGAAAATATCAAAACTTCTCACATCCCTGTTATCCTGCTTACGGCCCGTACTTCACTCATATTTAAAGTGGAAGGTTTAGAAAGTGGTGCTGACGACTACGTCACCAAGCCTTTCGACCCGAAAGTGTTAGAACTTAAAGTGAGGAATATTATCCGGTCCAGGCAAGCGTTGAAAAAAGAATTCCTTGATAACGAAGTATTGGATATAGAGCCCAAAAGGGTTACACTCACGAGCAGGGATGAAGCGTTTATTTCGCAGGCGCTTGAGAATATAGAAAAAAATATGTCTAATTCAGAGTATACCGTGGAAGACCTGGGGCGAGCCACGGGCATGAGTCGAATGCAGCTCTACCGGAAGCTAAAAGCATTGACCGGCCAATCGGCCAATGAGTTCATTCGCACGATCCGGTTGAAAAGAGCCGCCCAATTGTTAGAACAAGATGAGCTTACCGTAGCCGAGGTAACCTACGAGGTAGGTTTTTCCGATCTGCCCTATTTTAGAAATTGTTTTAAAAAACAATTTGGAGTACCCCCCTCCCAGTATGCCCAGGGGAACGGGCCCATGGATGACGAAGGAGAATTGTAACATTTACCAGCGGTAAAAGTGCATTTCTTCAACCCTATTCATGTGTAATGTGAAACATCTTTGGTCAATTCATCAAAGACGATCACTTATGAAAACCTTGCGTTTGCCCCTCATCCTTTTTTTGATTCCATTAGCACTTTATCCCCAAACTCACCAGCACTTTGTGTCCGTAGCAGGAACTGACTTTGTGAAAAACGGGGAAAAGTATTTTTTTCTCGGCACTAACCTCTGGTACGGGATGAATTTGGGAGCGGCTGGCAAAACGGGTGACCGTCAAAGGTTGATCGAAGAGCTGGATAGGCTGCAAGCGCTGGGCATTCGCAATCTTAGGATCTTAGGGGCATCGGAAGGAGACGGGGCCAGCAAATACCAAGTACTGCCTACACTCCAGGTCAATGCAGGCGAATACAATGAGGCAGTTTGGAAGGGATTAGACTTCCTGCTGGCCGAAATGGGCAAAAGAGATATGACCGCCGTGGTCTGCCTGAACAACTTTTGGATGTGGTCTGGGGGCATGCCACAGTACCTCTCTTGGGTAAAAGGAGGAGAGATACCCTTGCCGAATATAGAAGGAGGAGGCTCTTGGGATGGATTCATTAATTATTCCTTGGAGTTTTTCGGGAATAAAAAAGCCAATGATCTCTTTAAACAGCATTTGAAAAAAACCATCAATAGGACCAATTCTATCACGGGGAAGCCCTACAAAGAAGATCCCACGATTATGGCTTGGCAACTGGCCAATGAGCCCAGGGGCTATGGAGACCCAAAGGTGCTTCAAAAATGGATCCACAAAACTGCCCGTTATATCAAATCCCTGGATCGTAACCATCTTGTATCTACTGGGAGTGAAGGGGATGCAGGTTCCGCAAAAGCTGGCCTGGATCTTTACAAAGACAATAAAAGCAAATTCATAGATTATGCCACCGTTCATGTTTGGATACAGAATTGGGGCTGGTACGATCCCGCTAAGCCCAAGACGTTCCAGCGATCCATTGAAAAGACCGCAGCTTACCTCGAAGATCAACTGGCCAAAGCTTCCAAACTTCAAAAACCGGTAGTCATTGAAGAATTTGGGGTGTCACGAGATGGCGGCAGTTACGATCCAACTACTTCTACTACGAAAAGAGACCAGTATTACGAATACCTTTTTTCAGAAGTTCTATCGAATATCCGGGGAGGCGGTGGGGTCAAAGGGTGTAACTTTTGGTCCTGGAGTGGAAAGGGGCGCCCCCAGGCCCCAGGGGGCATGTGGAAAGAAGGGCATGACCTTATCGGGGATCCTCCACACGAACGTCAAGGCTGGTATTCTGTGTATGACACGGATGAGTCCACCATTGCCATAATTCAAAAATACACGGCGTTGCTGCATGAAACCCGGAAGGAACTGGCAGTGAAATGATCTTGTGTTACAAGTTATTGTGAGCGAGAGGAAAAAATCAGAAATCGGAAATATGAAAAATGATACTCTGCCAAATAACTTTGAGGAGAGTTGAATTTGAAAGCCTAAGGCACGAGAAGACAACTGATTGTTGAGTATAGACTGAAAAGTTGTAATCATAGAGCCACTTTTTTTCTGATTTCTGATTACTGGCGTCCGGGTAAAAAACCGGTAGATTTTCTAAGTCTTTGGAAAGTACAAATACGGGTATCTATGTTTTGATACCCGTATGCTTTTACGATGTT
>JANQLQ010000054.1 GCA_028280565.1 Fulvivirga sp. | reverse complement strand
GTAAACAGTCGGCAACCCTCTATTTTGCCTACTGCACTTTGCCGATTGCTAACTTGTCGAGAACTTCCCAACTTGGCAAATAGAGTTCATTGTTTAATCCTACACGTCAGTTGAGGTATGACACGACACTACGTCCATGGTAATCCATTGATAATCCATCGCTGGTGGGACAGATTATGCCCTAGCAATCGGCTATGGACCTTCGGCTGGAGTCCTACTAAAAAGGTTCTCTGCACCAACATCTTGACGGCTCTTTTGTTTAAGAGGGTATGAGAACAAGCTTATTTGGATTGCTGTTAGTGGTTTGCTCCTGTCAAATTGATAAGGACAAGGGTATTGACAGGGATAAATTTACTTTCAAAACAGGAGACGATACCGAGCTTTTCTTTAAAAACATGCGGCAGTCTTACTATGACTTGGAGGAGAACCAGGCGGCTAAATTTAACGTATTCCGGTTTAAAAAAAGGCTACAAGATGACTCCAAAGCCATATTGAACCTGGCGATTGTGATCAACTATCTGCAAGACGAAGCCTACATCCTCTTGGAGCCAAGTGGATCATTAACCAATGATCCACCCTGGGTCGTAAATTGGACAGATACGGTCAGCAACACTTCCGGGCAATTTAAACTGGAAGCCATGAATAGGGATAACATGTTAGAGTTTGGCACCTTACTCTTCGAGGGGATAGAGCAGAACTATACGTTTACCTTAGCCGAAGGCACACCTTTTTTGAATTCTTCGAAAGAAAGAGAGGCGATCCGGATCACCATGACAGACTATTACCGGCTCACACGGATCTTCTAACCTTGACACCATATTTCACCTTGTCATTTTCATTTGAATAAACCCGATCTTTATGCAAAAAGCCCTCATAACACCCTCATACATGGGTATGATGGTTCATGCCGAACGAGCACTGGGCAAAATCACGCACTCACCCGGTCAAAATAGAGAAGGATCCCATCCTGCTCCTACCTTATTTGATCAATAGTTTGGCAGCTGTTTGTGTTCCACTAAAGGGCTTTGTCGCTTAGTTTTACTCCATGAAAACGATGCTAATTACCATTGCCACGATTGTACAGTTCGGTGCATTTGGGCAATCGGCCCCGGACCAGCAACTGATCCCGGCCTACGTGCTAAAGGGAAAATCCACAGCCGAACTACGACTGACCAGGAATGAAATATTCGCCCGTTACGGGTACATTTTTGAATCTTCCGACCTCAAAGCGCATTTTAGCGAAAAGCCATGGTACAAACCCTCAAAAACAACGGTAGAAAAAGAGTTAACCGCTATCGACAAAGCAAACATCGAACGTATCCGTGAGTTTGAGCATAAAGCTTTGAGTGGGCTATCAGACCCATCCTATGCGAATAAATCCAATGCCTATTTCCGGATATTCTACGACCCGGAGACGGACAGGAGTATTCAAAAAACAAGAGAAGTTACCTTTCATTCTCATTGCGAATATGGCTTGATCAGGAAGGTGGTGGAACGAACACACCTCGGTGGAGAATTTGTCCCCACAGCGATCTATGCAGAAACATCTTGGCCAGGCAAGCCACACTGGGAGGCTACCCGGTATTTCAATGACCTCAAATTTAAGTGCTCTTATTACCAAGCGATCAACTATGGGTGTTGTGGATCGGAAGACTACAGTGAATTGTATAACTATCAATCGAATGAACCGTTTCTAACCTTTCACAAGGAATTCTTCACCGTGGATGTTCCCAACAGTAAGATCCAACTGTTCTTAGGATATGATCACCGGGCAGAGGCCCAGGATGGGCTGAATATTGCCACATTGTATTTATCAACTCTTGGGCGCGTGGTAAGTTCTGTTACGTTCATTGCCAGCAACGAGGAGGATAAGAAAGATATTATTGGGTATTTCACTCCTAAAATAGAACTTAGAACCCACAACGATCAGAACAAGATCTTAAGTGACGGCAAGGAGATTCGGCTATGGGGTAGCAATTTTGCCAAGACCTTGGCGGATGTTAACGGCTTTTCCGTTTTTATCGAATTCGAAGGGGATGGTACCGGGAGAAAAGCTACTTATGACATCCCGATCATCAAAGGAAAGCTTTATGGAAAAACCACAAAGAACACGGAGGTCATTATATCATTGAAATAGAACCTTAATGATTTGGGATCAACAAACAGGCGTATACCTTTTGACAAGGCTTTTTGTGGTTGTAACCAAAACTAACACTATACACTTGCATGATCATAATTTTGAATCAGCGCGTTGGATAAATATGCTATGACTAAAGAAAATACGGCCTGGACCTGGGCCGAACAGGTAAGCACTTACCGATTTTGGGGACTCTTTCTTTTCTTTCTTTGCTTCTTCACCATCCAAGTACTTATCGGTCATTCCGTGATATTCCTTGGCGGTTATGCCGACATGGACACACAACAGGTAAGTGTATTAATGGCTTTGTTCTCCTTTTTCGGTTTTGCCGGGATATGGCTGGCGTGGTTTGCCGTTCGGCTAAAAAACCACTATTTACTTTTTCTTTATGGTGGCATTACCTTCCTTGGCCTGCTTCTAGGGTTACTTGTCCCCTCACCAACTTTGTTGATTTTTGCAGGCGCATTGATCGGTCTTGGTATTGGCGCTATATGGCTTTCCATACCGTCCATCATTGCAGGTGGAAGTGGAGGTGGAGAAATGTTTGTGGTGAGCTATGGGCTGGTCATTTTTTTCGAGCGTATGATCCCATACTCTACTTTGCCCTTGTTTGCAGGCTTTCTCGACAAAGGGGAGAACTTCTTTATACTTTCACTGGTACTCGCTTTCGTAGGAATGGCCTTTCTTTTACCGGTAAAGCCCAGCCTTTTCTATGTCCCGCCCCCGGAAAAGAAAGTGGGAAATCACTTCGTACCTACTTATCGGCCTCCCTGGAAAGTGGCACTGTTATGTCTTATACCTATTATTATATGGTGTACTTATCTTACCGCTTCCATGGAGAGGTAAATGCTATTTATCCTTCACGAACGACCTTATCCCCAAAGGCAGCTGCCTGGTGCAATTTGCTGTTGGGCATCATCTTACTCCCGATGATCACCGGGTCCCTCAATAGCAGCCTGGTATCCAAAATCACCTCACTTGGAAAAAGCACTTATCATAAAACCTGGGTAGTGATCGCCTGTTCTTTTTTCATTGTACCGGTGAGCTTTGCCCTTTTGCAAACTAACTTGAATAAATGTATCCAAGCTTCACCTAGTTGAATACCATTATCATGGCCGGTGAAAGCCATAAATACATCAACTTCATATCTTATAATAATGAGTATTATGCGACCTGTGACGCACCAGGCTATGGTTAGACCTGCATGGGCCGACTTGATTATAGTCCGGCCTGCTCAATCATTCGCCAGTCTCCTAAAGTGTTTTATCTTTTAAATTGTCCATAAAAACTTCAGAATTCATTGTATTGCTTTCATTGCGATCTATGCAAGCGTTTAAGTATTCAAAATGCTTCTTATCTAATTCATTTGAGCTGTTGAAAGCTGTATTATTAGCAAACTCATGGTCCTTGCTCATCATAAATAAGTATATGTACATTTGGTCTCCAATGTATTCTTTAAAGTATGCTTCAAAATATACCTTTTCATTTTCCAGTGTTTTTTCGGCTGTTTCTTTGTTAGCCTTTAAAAAGGCTAACCATTCTTCTGCAACGTTTTCTTTACCCTCTATTACTTTCAATCTATATACCTGTACATCCATATTTATTCTCCTTTCTATAAAATCTATTCATTGATATTCTCATCTTTTATGTTTTGTTCAGTTATTTGATAGTTGAAATCAACCCGGAAAATGATATCTTTTATTTAAAGTCTCATGACCAGGCAATTGCTCAATTGATCATGCAGCGCCTGCTTTTTAGGCGTAAAGGCTGCCATAATATAGCCGATGCATAATATAAGCGAAGAAAGAACCTTACTGAAGAAACGGCCTGTGGCTTGCCGGAACGTAACTCGCCCTCCGTCCATATTCGTAACATACAAACCAATAGCCAATTTGCCTATTGTTGCCCTTAAGGGCGAGCTTTCCATTCCCGCTGAATAGCTCCATCGCAAAAGAACGAGAAATATGAAAATGAATGAGGTTATAAATACCTCGTTTGAATCAACAATGTATCGATAAAAGTTGCTTACAGAAATCAATAGGTTTGCTAAAATCAGTATTAACGTATCGTCTAGGACAGCTGCTGCAAAGCGCCTCCAAAATCCTGCATATTGGGTCGATTTAGGATCCATAGTTTTGGTGTTTTTGAATTATTCAAGCCTGCCTTCTATGCCATAGTAATACCTGCGACAGGATGGCAGGGAAAATTTGCAAATTTTCCCGCAATTTATCGTAGTACTACTTTCAAAAAAAATAGATTTACCCTTAGTTTTTGAATTGTGATTTTATGCTATCAGCAACCCCTGTTGCCATGAAAAAAGCCCTCATTACCCTTTCCTGTATCCTTCTCATATCTTATAGCAGTACTTTACAAGCACAAAACCAGGCCCTACAAGAATTGGCGTGGAAGTATATGTATAAATGGGTGGAATCATGGGAAGATTCCACCCAAATTGATGCTTTATCTGCTGACGAACGAACGGACCTGCTGTTTGGAATGATCCATGGGAACAGTCGAGGAAATCAATGGTATTATCCTTTATTCCAGCGGTTACTAAACGATGGAGTCTCGATCAACGAGGCGCGATCCGGGAAAGGTCTCACGCTATTGGAAACGGCAATCAGCGAAAGAAAATCGGAAGTCGTGGCCTTGTTGATCCAAAACGGCGCCGCCATAACCGATAGCGTAACCATCTGCGATCATTGCCAGGATATCAAAGAGCTACCCACCCTTGGCGCTGTAGTAGACTTTGCCGATTGGGGCTTACTACAGGAATTGATGAGCCGTGGCGTACGTCCCGATAGTCTTTTCTGTGCAGAGATCTTTGATAAGGTGGGTACAGGATATGAGCATGAGGATTTTTTGTACAGTTTTTTCCCTTACGACATGGACGCTGGCCTACAACTCGAAGAAGGAACGGTAGTAGACTACCTGGTACGAAAACAACTCGCCCGGGAAGTGAACATTCAGCCCATAGATCAATATATGGAAAATTACCGTCGATTAATAAAGAAGCTGATCCTCCGGGAAAATGAGGGCATCGAGGCTTTACTGGAGGAGGTAATGGATTTTCAAAAACGATATGTATTGAAAGAAGATCGTGACTATACCGATTGGTCTTTCATGGATGACTTGTACTACCTGGCACAAGTCTCTAGCCTAAAAGGACACCATCCACTTTATATCTCCATGATGAAGGCACTGGATGATAGGCAATTTGATCCCTTGCCCAGTGTCCAGCGCCTCGTCTCCGCACCCATAGAAATGCTGCGTTTTGCCGATCAGTACCCACTAAACGAAGAGGTGGTAGGCTTTTTAATGCAGGAAAATGCCTTGTACCTGGAGAATGATCAATGGTTTGCCCGATTTCCGGGGGTACAAAACCTCCTCTTACAGCTAGGGCATAAGGTGGAAGCCATCACCATAGACACACGTAACTTCCTACTTGCTGGCTATGATGCAGGGTGGTTGAGTAATTTCTACACCAATAAACAAGTAAAGGTCCCAGGCATTTTTCTACAGGTAGTGAATGGGAACCAACGCGCCCTGGAGGCTCACCTGGAAAGCAACAATCCTTTCGCTAAAGATGGCTATGGCCTTTCTCTTTTTGAGTTGATGATCTACCTGGGCATGGAAAAACCTGCCTTAGACATTATCGAAAAGAACCAGTACTTATCCATAGAAAAGGAAACGTTCTTTTTGGCTTTACTAGGGCAAAGTAAGCGCATTCTCACAGCCTTGCAACAAAAAACGAATGCCAGCGACTACGCTACGTACTTCTACCAGCAAGCATTACGGGTACAAAATTCGGAAGCCTTACAATGGTTGGCAAAAGAGGGATTTTCTGCAGAAAACGTAATGAATGGCTTGAACAGTGACCCATCTTTATTGTATCTACTGGCTCATACAGAAGTACTTCAACTCCTGCTGGAGAGCGGCCTTTCCATGGATCATCTTCCTCAAGAGATGATGGAAATATCCGTGAGAGGGCAGCCTCGATCAGAAATTTTTCCGGCCCTGGGAAAAATACCCCATGCCTTGCTACCCCTTGCCATAGAATGGCATGCACAAGATGCAATAGAGGTACTAGTAGATCATCTCTATGCCGAAGGAAAGACGCTGGACCAGGACCACCTCGTGTATGCCGCCACGATGGGTAGCCCAGGAATATTGAAAGTGCTGTTAGCCAAAGGGCTATCCTTAGATCAGCCCGGCAGTACTGGCGTAAAGCCGCTGGAAGCCGCCGTGGCTGCAGGAGCTACGGATAATGTCCGCTGGCTTATCGAGCAGGGCACTAAAATAGAGCCCCTCCACACTGATTCTCAAACCTATCGAAAATATCGGTCACCCGGCCCTCATACGCTAATCGATATTGCCGGTAACTTAACGACCTATCACTATTTACAAGAACAAAACATACCTTTCAGCCCCTTTATCTATCACAACCTGGACTTGGCGATCACCTTTCACGATCATGAAAAGGCCAAAGTATTAGTGAAAAAGTATGAGTATCTTGAGCTGGAGAAGGCATTACGGTATGCCGTTAGTGTAAATAACGAGACCATCGGCCGTTGGCTACTGGAAAACCATCATTTTGATGGTAGACCAGGCTACACGCTACCTATCGCCCACGTGTATGGCCAGGCTAAGAACTGGTTTTTTGAAGCTTGTCTAGCCTATAAACGATACCTGCCTCAACTGCAACGCTACAGCAGTGAAAAAGGCAACTCCCTGCTGCATGACGCCGTTTTGGAAAAAAATACCGGGTTGATCTATCTTTTGCTAGAGGCGGACTTTGACCCCAACCTTCCTAATGATCAGCATTTTACACCGTATTACTATGCCAACGAAAGCGAGCATTTCCCGGAAAAAGAGCAGGTTTTGGCACGTATGCAAGAGAAAGGCGCCTCTTCTACCTATAATGCCTCCATTGTCCAGGGGGCTTTTGAAGAAGCCCTTAAAAAGGGCCTGGTGGATAAAGTGCGTGAGTACTTGGAACAAAACGCTGACCCTAACAAGCCTTACTCAGCCCGCCCATCGCGCTGGCAGAAGGAAATAGAAATGCCGCCGCTCATGATCGCCTTGCTAAACAAGCAGGAATTGATCGCCCAGCTATTACTGCTATACGGGGCAGATCCTAATGTAAGCCATGAATCCGAATTCCTGGTCAATCGCTCACCCCTCTCTGTTGCACTGGACGAAAGACTCTACACCGCAGTGCGCATGCTCATACACAAAGGAGCAGACCTCGAATTCATTCCTAAGTCAAATAGCAAATATGTCTGCCAATACGAAATACCACTTCGAGAGCATATCGATCAGTTCCATAGGGATACAAAAGTGCTTCTAGGTTGGCCCGATGCCCAGAGCAATCCGCCAAACCTTGGTTACGAGCATGTTGACACCCTGCTGTACGAAGCGTTTGAAGCAGGTGATTTGCCAGCTATACGTTCTGTACTTACTAATTATCCCGGGTATAGACCTGCCGACCGAGGCGCTTTTGAACGAAAGCTTTTTAAACATGCGTCACTTGACATGCTGAAGTTCATGCTCAACAGGGATTCGGCAGGCTTCCAGTTTGGATATTATGATAAGGGGCTTGAATCGATGCAAACGCTGAGCAGGGCCGCTGCCGGGGGCCGGGATGACTTGGTGACGGAGCTCTTGCAAAACTACCATTACCCGTTGTCGCGTTCCTGGTTTGCTTCGGTGCTAGATGCCAACCCTATGGCTTCTACGATACGAAAAGGAGGGCGATTATACTCGCCCACCCTGTCCTACTCGGCGATGGAAGTTCCTACAGGCCACGTCTTCCTCGGCGCTCAACAAAGGCAAGATTACCTAGATGTGATTAAGGCCATGGCTCCCAGTAACTTTTACTTGGACTCGGTATGCATCATCGAATCCGTAAGAAGCCGGTTCCATGAGGCCACCGCCTTTTTCCTAGGCTACCCGGACAACACGGATGAAACGCGAAAAGCTATGCTGGATATCATAGAAGGAAACGTACCCTCCCTACAAACCCGGCTGGACGCGGGATTATCGCCCAATGCATCGCTATATGGCTTTTCGCTCATCACGTGCGCGGCCTGGATGAACCGTATGGACATCCTGGTGTTACTGCATGAAAAAGGAGGATCCGTCAAAGTGCAGCTCCCCGATGGACTGCCGGCCCAGTGGAAAACTGCTTATCTACGTCCTGAATTTTGGGCTATGATCCATGGCGAAAAGACCATGATCGAGTGGCTGATGCAGCGAGGAGTTTCTTTTAAAAGTCTACGCATTAGCGACTATTATGGAAGTGAGTGTTATACAGCTCCTTTCCTGCTGATGGCCCAGCCTGGTAAACGGGACGTGTTGGAATGGCTTCTTCGCGAAAAGGTCATAAATGCCGGCACGGGCTGTTACGGCACCTCGCTGCTCAGCCAGGCGCTCAAGTGGGATGAACCGGAACTGGTAGAGCTTTTGTTACCGCCCGTGTCCCCCACAGAAGAAAAACGCGAACCGGTACGATCAATACCTTATGTGCCCACCAACTTGGAAGAGAGCATTATTTATGCGCTCCGTTTGAATGCCTCACAAAGTTTTTTTATGTTGGTCAAAACCCATGATTTCGACCCTAAGCAGCTCCCTGCTGATGGCGTGAGATGGATAGAAGATCTTGAAATCCAAAAATGGCTCTTGGAACAAGGGTTGAAACTTCAATCCATCAACTACTTCCATCATTTCTTACAAAATGCCCTCCAGGCAGGAGATAACCAACACTTTCTCGAGTTATTGAAAGCTTACGATACGCTCGTTACCAAAGAGCCAAATCAAGTTTACCAATACAATTTCAACAAGGATTCTTTCGATGAAACCATTAAACTGGTTTTGCTATCCGGGGATGAGCGCATGATCAGCGCATTGTATGACTATACCCGTACTTTTGAAATAAAAGGCGAAGATGAACTACCATGGCTCAACCTCGCAGTGGAGGCAGACGCAAGTGGCACCATAAGTTGGTTCCTAGACCGGGAAATGGATTGGATAAGCTACAGGAACCGCCGCTTGAATTACGTACCTGACCTGGCGAAAAGTTACACGACCTGGAAAATTGCTACGGAAGCGATCGAATCACGTCTTGGAAAATGAGGGTATAGTACAGTTCTCCAAAAGTACTGGCCAAGATCCCGGCAAACAATTATTACGTGAGACAGGCCTAACCCACAATTTCGAATAATCTTGAAGTTAACCCCTGTGGCCCTCAGCGGCCTTCTCCGTTTCCTCCGTGGTTAAAAGAACATGCCATTAAATACAAAAAGAGTACCGTACCCCATGCGTCTTCCAAGAACTCACTTTTTTACTTTACAGTATGCCTCAACCAAAGTTTTACATACTCTCCCTTGGGGTCATATTGAAGCGATTGGTTTTCAATATTGAATTTCCTGCCTTTTTGTGGATCATTGCCTACACCGGCGATGTAAGCCCAATTCAGCCAATTGCTCCCGGGATCATAATCTATCAGCCGGTTTTCATACCACATAGCCCCCCAGGTCCAGTTCACTTTTAGATCATGGATAAGATAGCTGGCTACATTTTGCCTGCCGCGGTTGGACATAAAACCTGTCGTGTTCAATTCTATCATATTGGCATCCACGAAAGGCTCACCCGTCTCTCCTTTTCTCCAAAGTTCAAACTTTTCAATATCATCTGCCATATCGGGCATATCGCCTGTAATACCCCTACGAAGAAAGATATCAGCCCCATGCTTTTTCGACATAAATTTGAAAAAATCCCGCCAAAGCAATTCGAAAAAAAGCCAGTAGGTGGATACGTTCTTCACCCTCTCCTTTTCGTAGCGTTTGATCTCGTGGTAAATGGATTTGGCAGAGATACAGCCATGGGCCAACCATGGGGACAGTTTACTCGAATAATCTTTCCCTACCAGGCCGTTTCGAGTGTATTTGTATTTTTTGAGTAGATCATCCTTCCAAAAGTATTCATCGACACGTTTCCAGGCCTGCTTTTCACCCCCTTTAAAAGGGAGCACGGCTTTCTTGCTTCTGCGCTCCGCCGATAAGCCCAGGTCCAGCAGCCCGGGGATATCACCGGTATCAATGTTCCCCGGGAAGTTCACTTTTTCGGGTGTATCGAACTCAGCACGGATCTCGACCGTCTTTTCGGATTCTTTCCTGAAATTAGTAAACACATCCGGGACTTGCTTGATGGGCCATGGCACATCTTCTTCATGATAAAGTCCACTTTGCCAAAACTGGTCCAGTACGATTTTTTTCTGCGCCAGCTTCGCTTCCAATGTAAGAGCCACCTGGTGCTCATCGTAGGCCACCTCTTTACCACAATACACACGATCAATATCAAACTGCTGGGCAAGCGCCGGGATCACCTCCTCGGGTAACCCTTGCTTAACGATAAGATCACCCCCTAGTTTTACCAGGCTTATTTTTAACTCTAGAACAGACTCCAGCAGGAACTGCCCCCTAAAACTGCCTGTACGCGCGAAACCTAATGAAGTAGTGCTGAAATTTCTAGGATCAAAAACGTATACAGGGTATACTTCGTTCCCATTTTGGCAAGCTCTCCATAGGGCTTCATGATCCTTCACCCTTAGGTCGTTTCGAAACCACACCATCACCTTCTTCATAGTATTAAAACCGATGAAATGGGAAATGGTTAGGCTGGAACGAGGATTTGTGGTGAGAGAATTTACTTACTTTTAGTTCACTGTCACGGCTCACCCATGCGTCCTTCCCGTAAAGTATGGTAAGGGCACAGGAGCCACTAAGAATTCAGCGTTCTTTGCGGACTTTGCCTGAAAGACGGCATTATTCCAAACCAGGACACCAAAATTCAACATAAGAAGGCAGGAACGATCAAATCACTGCTTTGAATTCTTCCCCGTGCATCGCCTAATTTTTGCCTCCCTCATCCCAGTCAAAATAGTCGTCCTCCTCCAGTTCAATGGTCTGCTGTTTTTTCAAACCTTTATTTTTAAAAGCCTTTTTCAGTTCCTTCATTTCCTTCTGGAGGTCGCTGGCAATTTTTTGTTTTACGCCTTCCTTATCATAAACTACCCGGTAATCCGCAGCCGTACCTACAATTTTGAGGTAAAGCCTGCTCTGCCCGGTCACATTCTCCTCGATAGCTCCAAAAGCCTCATCTTTATCTATTTTACGACGACTTCTCAACGGCGCAATCACCCGGTAGTCAATTTTTTGATCAAAGGTATGTGTGCCACTGATCTTAATATTGGTAACATTAGAACCCACCTCCATCTGCGGCAGGTAGATCATCTTGTTATCGATATAAATATCATTTTTTAACTCTGAGAACTTCAAATGATCCAGCTTATCGCCATCAAGGTAGCGATCCAAGCGTTGCATAGGTTCAAAATCATTGAGTTCTCCCCCGATAATAGACGTAGAGATCGTAGATGTCAACGTTTCCGGGAACAGTTCTAAGTTTTCATTGAAATGCATTTCTGCCGCAACTTCTGCCATGATTTTGCCTTTTAAATGCCTGTCTTCCAAGAAGTTTTGGTTAAAGTTCTCAAAGACGTAAAATATGCTGTCAACATCGATCCTATTAAGTTTCGAGGACGTATTCACCTTGATGTCTTTAACATTTCGAGTATCTACAAGGCCAGATAGGTTGAGCTTCCCTCCCATGGCTTCCAAATTGAGTTCTTCTGCTAGCGCTACTTGGTCTTTGATCTTGAGATCGCCCCGGATGTTCCGTGCTGTAAACCGCCGGAATTTAAGAGACTTGATATTACAATTGAACTTTAGCCGCAAACGAGGAGAAAGTTGGAAAACATACTCACCAGTAGGGGCCTCCTGCTCTTGGTTGCTCACACTCAGCAATTGATCCAAGTCTATGAAATCAGACACAAGTGTGGATTCGATGC
Organism: Fulvivirga sp.; assembly: GCA_028280565.1. Classification (GTDB taxonomy): domain Bacteria; phylum Bacteroidota; class Bacteroidia; order Cytophagales; family Cyclobacteriaceae; genus Fulvivirga. Next base: position 49,202 of record JANQLQ010000054.1, on the reverse strand, counting down.
CTACGGGTTCGTTATCAAAAAGCGCATAGGCGATGATGTTTTTGAAGAAACCATTGAGTAAAAAATCACTGTTCCCCAGTTTACCCCTTACCTCGCTCAAAGCAAGATCGTTATTGTTAAAGAGTAAATTACCGTTAAGCCCGGTAAGAGGAAGCTTAAGTTCATCGAGAGAGATATCAACGTTTTCCAGGTTGACATCCCCCGAGGTTTTAATTTTACTCGCTCCTGCCTTGTTCTTAAGGTCTTGCAGGTAACCTTCAAAGCTGATATTTACCCCGAGGCTGCCCCTTGCAGAACTAATATTTTGTATTTCGTAAAACTTAAAAAGTGAACTGACATCCAAGTCGCCGGTAAAATCTAACTTGGCATAAGGCTTTTTGAAATTCCGATAGAGTAAGTTCCCATTAAAATCCTGCCCTTCTAAGGATCCGGATACATCTTCCAGCGCAATCCTGTAGGTGGCGCGTTTATCCAGGTCATCCGCATGGAATTTTCCTTTGGCTTGGGCGTTGGTAATGGATACATCATTGTCCGGGTAGAAAAGGTCACAATCGATCAACCCAAAATTTACATCTAGTGTAGGGGATATAGTCCTACTTATTTCACCTTTTAATACTAGGTCAAAATAAACATCCCCTTGGCTTCGATATTTTTTAAACCGCTTACTGGTATGGCTGGGGAGGAGTGATAAGATCGTCTGCAGGTTAGTATTTTCTCCTTCTACATTCAAATCAATAAGCCGCTTATCTTTAAAAGCATAATCCCCGTATACCTTAAAATCGGAACCCGCGATACGGAGCTTCGAGGAGTTGAAGTCGAGGGTTCGTTGGGTATCATCATATACTACTTTGGCTTGCAATTCAATATCTTTACCGGTCACCCAGGTCTGCTGGTCTACCTTAAGGTCATTAAAAATAAAATCCCCGGATACTACGGTATTGTAAACATCTCGGTCAACTTCAAGTTTGGCCGTAGCTTTTTTGGCGGAAGCCTCTACATAGGTATCATTTCGATCGCTGGAATATCTAAAGTTTACATTATCCAGGAAAATTCGGGAAAGGTCGAACGTGACGGATGGAGCAGCCCCTTCGCCACGCTGCTTTGCAATGTTGTAATTTGTTTCCCCATTTTTGTTCACTTTAAGATGGCAAGAGGCATCTTTAAGATGGATCTCTTCTATGATATATTTCCCTTCCCAGAGATTGAAAGGGTTAAAAGTAAAGTCGATCCCGGCCGCCTCCAGCAGGGGATAGGTGCTCTTGTCAAAGCTCTCTTCCATGACTACTCCCTTGAAAACCAGGGACACTTGTGGGAAATTACTAAGTGGAGAGACCATTATCTTATCCACTTGGATGGGGGTATTCAAATTTTTATTCGCCTCCCGGATAAAATGATCGATCAGGCGATCTTTATACAAAAACGTGGCAATTACACTTGCGCCTGCTACCGCAAGGATCATGAGCAACGTATAAACAACAATTTTTTTAAGAATCCTTTTCAATGTGACCGCTTAAAAAATGATGACCAATCAAGCATGTAATGTATACGATTGTACGATAAACGTCAAACGAAGATCGACGAATTAAATTTTAAAGTTCAAAAGGCAATTATTTGCATTAAACAAAAACTGTACTACATTTGCATTCCCTTTCGCTAAAGAGCAAATAAAGGGGTTTTTTATTTGGGATCTTAGCTCAGTTGGTTCAGAGCACCTGCCTTACAAGCAGGGGGTCGCTGGTTCGAATCCAGCAGGTCCCACGTTGATTATCAAGGAGTTACAAATAGTATTTGTAACTCCTTTTTTGATTGTGCACACTTTTTTTTCAAAAGGCTTGAAAACGGGCTTTGTGATATAAATGAGGGCTTGTTTGGGTTTGACCTATTTTTTATCCCCATTGTTACCATCGGTTTTTATTAATTCTATATTCCCATTTTTATTATTAAACACCATCTGTTGGACCGTTATACCCATCATGATTGAATCATCTTTGAGAATTTCGAGACAGCCGGATTCGCTGGCCGGTTTTGCTTTGTTTAATACTTCTTCGGCTCTTTCGTAACGTCCACAGGAAGTAGACTGAAGAAGGCCTTGAGCCATAGATACATTTTCAAGCTTTTTGTAGTCATTAGTGACGACAATATGTCCATTCTCAGGATCTCTTGCTGCAAATCTTTTTGGAGTTCTTTCAATTACAGCTAATTCACCTCCTTTTGTTCCAGATAATAATAGTAAACAGTCGCTGGCTATTGTTGTCATTTCGAGTTGTTTTTTAGCCATTTCGTATGATTCAGCATGAGTCAATACATCTCTTAGGAAAAAAGAAATCGGAGTCGCAATTTCAGGGCTATCCGAACTTAACACAGCGTTTAACGTTACGGAAAACTTTTCCTTTTTGCTTCCTGATAGAACACCAATAAAACCCAACCATCCAACACTACGAAAAACTGTTTCTCCACCTTTTTGAAAGTTAAATATTCTTGAGTGCTCACTTAGAAGGTTGTTATCAGTGTGCCAATCCAGATTACGTGCATGGAGCACACCATTATTAGATTCAAAAGCAAATGCCGTACAGCCAAAATAGAATTTGAGAACATCGTAATATAGATTTGCTATTAGCACTTGTTCGGCCGAATACTTCGAGATTGAGGCAACATATTCAATTTCCGCCAAGTACTCCTCAGAGATAATTTGATCCTTGTAAGTATTAATACTCTCGAATATGTACTCCTCCCCGCTAAAATCTTTTAGGTAGCAACCCAGAAGGTCGTTGACTTCCGCAGAGTAATCCTTCAAAAATGTCCAACGCTCAGAAGGTCCTATGTCAAGATTAACGATATGTTCTATAGTGCTCATTGTTCAATAAGTGGTAATTAAGTTATCTAAAACAGCTTGCATTACAGGTAAGATGATACATGGAAACTAGACAGATCGGGCTAGGTAGTTCATTCGTTGAGCACCTCAATGTTATAGTGTTTTACACATCTATCTTTCATCTCGTCAAAGTTGTTCAGAAGTATTGCATATCCGTTTTTAGATGTTACGAAATCTTCTACTATTTGATATAAGTCCAAAGCTCCTTGAGGATCAACTCCCACAAGGTCAAAAATTAAGCCTTTGCATTTCGAAAGTGATGCGTAAATAGAAAGGAATCTTCGAGGATTTCCTGCCAGATGTGAAATTCTTGTTTTCGGTTTTAGTCTGTCGTCTGGAAATATCGAAAGATGTATCTCAATTGGTTCGGCATATTTTCGAAGGTACCGCTCAACTGTTAGCGGATAAAAGAATTCAGTCCACCGACTCAGTCTAATGTGTTCATCAAATATCAGTTGCTTGCTAGTAATTACTTGTTTGACCGACTTCTCTCCACTATAAATTGATATGAGTTTACGTTCTAAGTCAAAGAAATGACCACCGTTCCATAGATTTAGAGTAACTATCTCTCCTTCATTAAGCCGAAAAGCAGGAATTTTGAATTTATCTATCTGAAAGCTTTGGCAATTAAGTACATCCATATTACTCTCATAACTAAGTTACAAACAGTTACATTTTCAAATACTTGTAAGTATAATAAAACGGCCTATATTAAAGCTGTGCAAAGCAAATATCATGGATATTATTCTTCAATACATTCGAAAGGAACTACATTACGGAAAGCTTGTCATCACTGAATTATATGCACCAAGCAAACAACTAAATCAATAATCCCTTATTCCACCTTTAAACCCTTGGCATTATCGTTACCCTAGAAAAGTACGAATCTCATTCTGAACTGGAAGAAGTAGCCAAGCTTCTGGGTAACTATGGCTTTAATTATGAAGTCAAAATCCAAAAACCTGATTTCGACCCTTCTTTTTCCGCTAAAGAAGTCCAGGACATCTATCTGCTAAAAGTTGAGCAAGCCGATTTAGTCCCCATCAATGAATTGTTGAGCAACCACTTGTCAGCGCTGACCTTTGAGCACATCCCCAAGGATTACTATTTGTTAGATTTTACAGATGAAGAATTGTTGGAAATTTTAATGAAACCAGATGAGTGGAGTCGTGAGGATTATCATTTAGCTCAAATTGTGCTTTCAAAACGAGGCAAATCTATTCCTGGAAGTGCTCTCGGAAAGATGAAAGTAAAGCGATTGGAAGAATTGAAACAGCCTGACAGGATGAACTTTAATATCGGTTGGTGGATCAACTTACTTCTCGGTTCAGCAACTGCGGGTTTATTCAGCGCTTATATGAGCTGGACCATTTTGACATTGAAGAAAACCTTACCTAATGGTGATAAAGTATATTCATACGATTTGAAGACTAGAAAAAGCGCTGAAAGGATGTTTTGGATCAGTCTTTTTTTCACCCTGGTCTGGGTGGTTGTAATTGCACTGGTTATAACAAGATAGAGTTGCTCCAATGCTGATCTCCTTTTTTTTAATTAACTTCAATTACCGTTGGCCTGGGTTATTATCTGATCATTTGCAGCAATTCGGCTATACCAGGTACACCAAAATTACTGCGTCCTGGGATTGTTAGGTTTTTGTTTGAAAAGTTGGGCGAGCCTTGATAAATGCTTTAATCCATTGAAAAACTACCTGCCCAAAACGGAAATAACTGTACCTTAATAGTGCTTTATAGAGCACTACCGGGGCAAAAGATTCATGTTCTTAACTAATTATCCTCAAAATGTGCCTTAAACGGCACTTAAGTAGACTATTTCAGCTAATTTTTGTATTTTTGACTCTAAAAGAGCCTTATAATGCACCTTGAGGAATTAGTTCGAACTTTAAAAAAGCGCAGAGAAATACTTGGCGTTACACAGGAACAGTTAGCAGAACTATCTGATGTAGGTCTACGTACCCTCAAATCGTTGGAAAGCATGAAAAGTAACCCTACCCTGGAAACCCTCACCAAGCTGGCCGATGTATTGGGCATGGAACTGAGGTTGGAAGTGAAACAACCCAAATTATAAGTCATGCGGTCCGGACAGGTGTTATGGAACGGTCAGTTAGCGGGCATACTAACCCAGTATAACAGGTCTCATTATGAATTCGAATATGATGAGATATGGTTTGCAGATGAGACCAGGCCCCCTGTAAGCCTCACCTTCCCCAAAAGTCAGAAAGTTTATAAGGCAGATCACCTGTTCCCTTTCTTTTTTAACATGCTATCCGAAGGGGTAAATAGAAAGCTGCAGAGCCGGCTGCTGAAAATTGACGAACAGGATCATTTTGGACTATTGTTGGCTACTGCATCAAAAGACAGTATTGGCGCTGTAAGTGTGGTTCCATCAAGAAATGAGCACAAATGAGCATGCCTGGAATACGATATTGCCCCGGAACACTTGCAGAAGGCTTTAACACCTACAGCCAGGCCTGCCTGAGGAGATTGTATAACGGAAAAAAGGTAAATCACATTCTACCTTATAACCCTCCCGAAATAAGCGAAGAGGACGCCAAGAAATTTATAGAAAACCGAAAGCGCATTTCTATCTCCGGGGTACAGGAAAAAGTTTCCCTGTTGTTGGAAAAGAATAAATTACGATTGACTAGAGAAGCTGAGCAAGGCACCTATATTCTTAAACCGATCCCAAGGGACCTCAAAAAGGTAGACCAAGTTCCGGCAAATGAACACCTCACCATGCAAATTGCCCGGCAAGTATACGGTATCAACACAGCGGAAAATGCCTTAATATTTTTCAAAGATGGCTCACCAGCCTACATCACCAAACGGTTTGATGTAAAACCGGGTGGGACCAAATGGGGAAAAGAAGATTTTGCCACACTAGCCGGAAAAACCAGTGAAAATACCGGGCCAAATTTTAAATATGGATACAGCTATGAAGAAATGGCTGGATTGATCCGAAGGTTTGTACCTGCAGCAGCCGTGGAAATGGAAAAGTTTTTTTCAATGGTTGTATTTAATTATCTCTTTTCCAATGGAGATGCACATCTCAAAAATTTTTCATTGCTTCAGACAGCTAATGGGGATTATATCCTCAGCCCAGCATATGACTTGGTCAATACCCGTATGCATGTGGATGATACAGATTTTGCGCTGGATGGAGGCCTGTTTGCAGGTGATTTTGAATCCGCCCATATGCAGATCAACGGGAAGGCTGGATTGAAGGATTTCCAAGAGTTTGCACGAAGAATAGGGATCCATGAAAAAAGGAGGGATTTCCTAGTGTCTCCGTTTTTGGAAAGACAGGTGCTAGTGGAAGAGTTGATCAGCAGATCCTTTCTGGACGAATCAACGAAACGGGCATATCTCTTGCATTACCAGGCCAAGAGGAATCAGTTGAGTTAGCCAGGACTCAATTGAATCAACATCAAGGTATGTTCTTGTTTGGTATTCCACATACATGAATTGGACCAACATTTCTCCCAAAAAATCTTTTTTTCTAAAACGTATCATAATTTCTATCTTTCATACACAAAAGCATTTCCTATGAAATAGGGCATGATTAATACAAAAGACACCTTTGTAGCAAAGAAAGCAGATTCCAAAGCCGTTTATTTTTCAGTCTGTCAAAAATTGACCTTCTCCTGAAATTTATTTAGAGAGCCACCTAATATTCGAATGGAATAACTCCCCGTTAGAAATCCTAAATTAGTTTCAGAGATCAAAATATCTCAAAGTTGTTTTAACTTCATTGTTACAATAATAACCGCAAAGAGCTGCAAAACATCTAATTCGTAATTTATGATAATGATTATTGCGTGATCTCACTGATACTTATGAGATCGAGTTGACGTGCCCAGTAAATTATTGATAATTGTATCATTAATGAACCTCACCAATAAAATCCATATCTGTAAACATTAAATGACCCATGAAGAGTACCATAAAGCAGAATTACTTCTACAAACAAAGAAATATCATCAGGGGATAAACTATCTAAAAGAGCTCTTAAAGAAATCTCCTGATGACCCAACACTACACGCTTTCTTAGCAGGAAATTATCAAGGTTTAAAAAGACTTAACGAAGCTGAGAATGCCATAGCACAGGCTATAAAACTGAAGCCATTAGAGGTAAGTTACTACAAACTTGCCGGCAAAATCCAGTTATTAAAACAGAGCCCCGGACTTGCGAAAAAGTATATTCAATCTGGCTTAGAGCTAGACCCCGACAACCCGGATTTACTTGGTTACCAAAGCTTTACCTTACTTGCTTTTAACAAATACGAAGAGGCACTAGATTTTGCCGATAACGGTTTGTCTATCGATCCGGCTAATATCGAATGTTTAAAAGCAAAAGCGATATCACTGTCATTTTTAAACAATAATAAGGAGGCCAAAATTATTGCAAATGATTTATTGGCTAATCATCCGGTTAACGCGACAAACTTGTATGCAGGAGGCTTAGTTTCATTGATCAGCGGAGAAGAATCATCCAAGGATATGTTATCACAGTCGCTGGCGGTACAACCCGATAACCTTTTTATTCAAAATGCCTACCGCCTGTCTCTTAGGTCTAACCTGTGGGGCTTTAGATATGTAAAATATTGGACTAATGGCTTTGCACAAAAAGAGAGTGCACCTGCCAAACTCTTTGCAATATCACATATAGTTTTCCTATTGTTTTGTTTTGCAAAAATTACAGACGTTGAGGGAATTTTATTTTCGAAGATCTCATGGATTTGGATATACCACGCATATTGGACATTAGTTTTATTTTTTCAATTGTCCATGTCACTTCCATTTCCTATTTATGATGCCTGGCTATACCTATCTTCAAAGAAGGCTAGACCGATATACACCACTGTATTGAAGTTAAAGATTTCTTTGGAAATACTATTGATACTGGCCTTTTTGGTCTCTTTTGTACTTTCCTTTACTGCCCGTGCACCAACATACTACTCTGTTTCTCTACATACCGGGACACTATTCTTTTTAGTTTTTCAAGTTTTTCGTCAACCTAATAAAAATAATCTTTGGATCGTTTTGTACCCAGTGGCAGGTTTTACCTTTGGTATTTTAAGTTTTGTGAATTTTAGAGGGAATTTTCACCTGTTTTTGGCATTTAATATCGCATTTAGGTCTTTCGTAGCTACGTATTCAAAAGTAATACTAAAGATTTTTAAAATTGCCCCATAGGTTAAACAAGAAGATTACCGGCTTATCCTAGTCAACCAGAACATTACCCTTATATTTGGGGAACTCATGAAACATGAATGACGAAATAAAAAAACTGCGAGAAGCGCTGGCAGCTTCTCCTGACAACCAATATCTCCTCAAAATTTTACTCGACACGTTAATAAAATATGAGTTTTGGGATGACCTTCAATCTGAATGTTTGAATCTGCTATCCCAAGACCCAAATGATCAAAACGGCAGGATAGGATTAGCCAGGAGTTATTTCGGAAAAAAGGAATATAGCACAGCTATTGTCATCCTGGAGGAATTGCTCAATCAAGACCCAGAAAATATTGAGGCGCTTACACTCTTATGTTATGTTCAGATCAATGAAAACAATGCACATGAGGCGGTTGAAACCTTTCATAAGATCAAAGCACTTAAGCCGGACTTTCAAGACAGCACCATTGAGAATAAACTTGTCGTTGACCCACTTGAAAAGTCTGATGAAGAGGAAGAACCTTCATTGTCGGATGAAATAGAAGATCAGCTATTTGGCAAAAAGGATATCATCAAGTTTAAGGATGTGGGAGGGATGGAACTTGAAAAAGAACAAATAGAATTAAAAATCATACATCCCCTTAAACACGCTAGTTTATACAAGTCTTACGGAAAAAAAATTGGTGGTGGTATTTTGTTTTATGGTCCCCCCGGATGTGGAAAAACCTATTTATCCAAAGCTACCGCAGGTGAAATAGATTCCGAGTTTATTTCAGTAGGCATAGATGAAATATTGGATATGTACATCGGCCAGAGCGAAAAAAAGCTGAATATGCTCTTTGAAAAAGCGAGAGCCATATCACCCTGTGTGCTTTTTTTTGATGAAATAGATGCGCTGGGGGCCAATCGAAATGACCTAAGAACGAGCGGAGGCCGCAACTTAATCAATCAGTTTCTAGCAGAGTTGGATGGTATCAACAGTGATAATGACGGCATTTTAGTGATAGGTGCTACCAACGCTCCTTGGCATTTGGATTCAGCCTTTAGAAGACCTGGCAGGTTTGACCGCCTGATATTTGTACAGCCTCCATCTACAGAAAGCAGAATAGAAATATTTAAGCTTACCTTGGCAAAAAAACCAACAGAGAGTATTGATTATCAAAAATTGGCTAAATTATCTGAAGGCTTCTCCGGGGCTGATATCTATGCGTGTATTGATGTAGCAGTTGAGGCTAAACTACAGGAAGCTATAAAGAAAGGGAAACCATCACCGCTGGCTACAAAAGACGTAATATCTGCGATAAAAAGTGCTAGACCTAGCACAAAAGAATGGTTCCAGACCGCCAAAAACTATGCAGTATACGCCAACGATTCTGGGATTTATGATGAAATCCTGGCCTACCTAAAAATAAAAAAATAATCCATAAGAAAATGGAATTAGAAAACTCACTACGAAAAGCCGAATACCTATTAAACCAGGATCGATTTGGAGAAGCACAAAAAGAGATCAAAAGCTACCTGGCAACTAACCCGGAAGATATTGAGGGCTTAACGATGCTGACCCAGTCACACCTAGGACTGGGCCAGGATGAAAAAGCAGATGAAATTGTCGATGATATTCTCAAATTTGATGCGTCTAATTCTATTATTTTATATCTAAAAGGTGTAACACAAGCAAGATTAGGGAAGCGAAAGAACGCTTTAAAATTTCTCAATAGTGCTTTGAGTTTCAACCCTTCGTTAGTGGAGGCCCATGCGGTAAAAGCCATGGTACATATTGAAGACGCTCAGTTCGAAGAAGCCCTGGCAGCTGCCAATACCGGCCTTGAGCTTGACCCGCAAGATGAATCCTGCTTGAATCAACGTAGTAGAGCTTTACTCAAATTAGGCAGAAAAGAGGAACATGTAGAGGCAGATAAGCAGGCACTTAAAAGTAATCCCATGAACCCCAACACGCATGCTACAGTTGGGTTCAGTGAATTAGAAAAGGGAAATACGCTAAAAGCCAAAGAGCACTTTCGAGAAGCCCTGAGGTTAGATCCCAATAATGATTACGCCCAATCAGGGATGTTACACGCAATAAAGTCAACTAACTTATACTATCGGCTATTCCTGAAATACGTTTTTTGGATGCAAAGTTTGAACCCGCAAATACGCTGGGCGGTAGTAATTATTGGATACTTGCTAGTCCAAGGTTTAGACAGGTATTCAGAAGAACTTGGGGTCTTCAGCCCAATTGCAAAAGGCATTGTTATCATTTATATATTCTTTGCCATTTCTACATGGATTATTGGTCCGGTATCAAACATCTTTTTAAGATTTCACTCGTTTGGCAAGTATCTTTTAAGTCAAAATGAATTAAAAACAGCTAATCTCTCCGCGGCATTATTAGCTTCATCATTAATCGGATTGATCATCATCCTGTTAGTTGGGGACCAGGTAGAGTGGTATAATTTCGGTTTCTATATTCTTTGTTCTGGTATCGCCTTGACGGTGGTGATTAGTTCGATTGAAAACGCGAGTTTAGAGAAAAGCAAACGTAACTTGAAAACAGCAGGAACTATATTTGGAATAGCATGTGGTATTGTAATACTATCTGCTTTGATTCTCCCTGGTACAGCTTTAAAGATTTTTAATTGGCTAATTTACGGTTTCGTTGGCTACCAGTTTTACGCTAATACCCAAGAATAAATCGCTATTATATAGCCTTATCACCAGTTACGCGGCAAAGGCTTTAATTTATTCCACCAAATTAAATGATAAACTAGTTGGATGTATTGCGTAAAATGAAGGCTCCAAACATCAGATAAAAAGCACTACAAATCAACTAAGCGATATTAATACGTAGATCTACAATTTCTTTCAAAAAAATGTTTTATCTAGAAATTATTTCATTTAAATCAACATCCTACCTGTTTAATGAAAATGTCTTTCAATAAGCTATCTCAATTGGCTGGTATAACTGGAATACCATGAAATACTATCTTGTTAAAAAGCACGAAAGTCTTCGCTAGTATAATAATCGAAGAATTTGCACCAGTAATACTTAAAGTGAGTACAAAGTTCTTCATGGAGCGGGCTTGTATGCTCAGCCACTTTCATCATCAATCCACCTCCTGAAACTTCTCATCTCCACACATCCTTACTATCCTGGGCTGAAAAGAGCCTACGATCTCCACCAGGTCCTTTTGGAATTCCATCACCTGTTTAATGTCCTTATAAGCCATTGGCGCTTCATCCAACCCGGAACCGATCACTTCCACACCTGCCGAATGAATATGCTCCAGGACACTGGTTTTATCCAACTTGTTTTTCGCCTGGGTCCTGGACATTGCCCGGCCGGCACCGTGAGAAGCTGAGTTGATCGAAGATTCCTCTCCTTTACCTCTTACAATATAGCCGGGGGCGGTCATAGACCCAGGAATGATGCCCAACACTCCTTTACCAGCAGGTGTAGCACCCTTTCTATGTACGATGATCTCATTTCCATCTTTGTCTTTTTCCTTCCACGCGAAGTTGTGATGGTTTTCAATCATGGTGACAGGAGTGGCTCTTAAACCTACGGCCATCCGCTCGTGGATCTGGTGATGGCAGGCGGAGGCGTATTCACCGGCCAGGTTCATCGCCAGCCAATATTCTTGCCCAGCCTCCGTATCCAGGTCTAACCATGCCAGGTGCCGGGCCTCCTGGGGAAGCTTACAGAGCTCCATAGCCAATTTGGTATAATGCTTTGCGATGTTAGCGCCAAACCCCCTTGACCCCGAATGAGAAAGTAGCGCAAGGTATCTACCTACGGGTAAATTGAACTCGTTATGTTCATCCTCAATTTCGGTCACGCCAAATTCAACAAAGTGATTACCACCTCCTGAGCTACCAATTTGAGCCGCTGCCCGGTCTTTCAGCTCTCCTACTACCTTGATCTCGTTAAAAAGATGATGTTCCAACACCTCGTGGTCTTTGGGTTTTTTGAAAGTAGCCTTGCCAAACTTGGTATTCATCATCAGCATCTTTTTGAGATCCTCTTTCCTATCCGCAAGGATGGATTCCGGGATGTCATAGATCGTCATACACATCCTGCACCCGATATCTACGCCCACGCCATAAGGGATAACAGCATTCTCCGTAGCCAGGACTCCTCCAATAGGGAGTCCATACCCTTGGTGCGCATCGGGCATCAATGCTCCGGCCTTGGCAATGGGTAACCTCATCGCCGTTTCAACCTGGTTCAGTGCCCCTTGCTCAATACCTTCTGCACCATAGACTTTGTACAGGTCCGGGGTATCTCTTAAGGACATGACGTCATCTTTAGGGCTCAATAACTCGGTGGCTATAGGTGCCAGCGTCGGGTCATTGAGATATTGCTCCGGATGGGTAAGAACATCAGCCAGGGCTTTAATTATTCCTTCTGGGCTATTTCCAGCCAGACCCGACTTGGCCACTTCTATGGCTACGCCTATTACTTTCCCTGCTGGGTACCCAATCTCCAGTATATGCTTCCCTGTGATATTTGTTTTTTCGTTTTCCATGTTTCAAAGAAATACTACATGTGCGCAGTATTTTTGCGTAGTTAAAATTACTTTGAGTATAAAAAGGGAATGCAGATTCACATTCCCTTTTTCTTTACTTACCTGGAGTAAAAATGCCTTTTAATTGGTCTATGATCTGTCCATTACCTGCAACAGTGATCTCACCTATTTTCTCGGCAATTTTTTCGACATATTCCATCTCTTTCAATTTGAATAGCATGTCGTTTTCCTCCATCAACTTAGCCGTATTAAGCAAGCTTCGGGTAGAAGCGGTTTCTTCCCTCCTGGCAATTACATTAGCCTGGGCTTGCTTTTGGGCGATCAATACCTGGTTCATGATCTCTTTCATGTCACCAGGCAAGATGATGTCCCTTACACCGCAGCTCTTGACCTCAACACCCAGCGCGGCAGCTTTATCTTTCAAAGTGTCCATCACGTATTTGGTTATGGCCTCCTTGTTTTCCAACAATTCGTCCAATGTCAAAGTACCTATGTATTCACGCAAAGCGAACTGCATTAATATGTACAATTGCTTTTCGTAATCTTTGTTGTCGATGACTGCCTTGGTTACATCTACCACTTTGTATTGGGTATAGAAACTTATTCTCAAAGCAGCTTTATCTTTGGTCAAGATCTCCTGGCCAGAGACTTCCATTTGCTGTTGCCTTAAGTCAACCTTAGATACGGTCACGTCTTGTGCATTCTTCCAGAAGTAGTATTCGCCCGGACCTAAGATCTTCTCGACTTTATTATCCACGAATAAAACACCATTTTGGAAGGAGTCCACCTTGCAAACACGTACATAAGGTACCAACTCTTTTCTTTTTATGGCTAGGAGATCGATCGCTCCTGTGATCTCAACTTTACTTAGGTCGGCCTTTACGAATGTGTAGTCTACCAGTCCTTTCCAGAAAGCATATCTACCCGGTGTCAAGACAGCTTTGAAGTTACTATTCTCGTATTGAATGGCAAGTTCGTTATCGCTGACCTCAACAATGGTGAGATGTTTTGCTAACTCTTCATCCCTCAACAACACGTTAAGTTCGATTGAAGGATAGAACGGCTTGGCTAAATCGTAGATAGCAACCTTTTTAAAAGGAGTTAGCCAGTGTGTTCCTGTTGTGATCACTCGTTTGTAATCACCCTTTTTAAACACTAAACCGATTTTACCAGCATTTACCCTGATCCTTTTCATCACATTTATATTTATAGGGTTAAAAATTCATTAAAAGAAAACAGTCTGAAGTCAGCCATCTTTCCAATGTGGAATAGCGATTCAGCCTGGATTGAATCGATCAGTTTCCTTAAAAGCGATTTCATTTCATCATGATCAGAACCTGGTCATGAGTACTAAAGAGTCATTTTTAAGCAAAGCAACGGAGCCTCTCCAAGCGGTATCCTCACTATTGCAAAACACTTTCAAGACTGCTCCACTCTCCCGAGAAAGAATGCAGCGAGCCAATTTCATCCTGCTTTCAGAATGTGTCATATTTTAGAAGCTGACGACTTCATCAAAATGGATTTGCAGTCCATTCCTGTCGTTCTGCCATTGAACTACACGCCGTCCGGCGAGGTGGGAGTCGAACCCACATCCTACAGGGTACTTGATGCTCTAGCCAACTGAGCTACATTATCCAGCCCTTCCGGGAGATAAAGACGGGATTCGAACCCGCGTCCTACAAGTGGGAAAAACAACGCATGACATAAGCAGCATACTCAACAGCTTAGTGAGCACTACGGAGCTATACAGAAACTCTCGCCAGGTCTTGCTGCCACCCGTTTTTTTCTGTGCCTCCCTTTAGGGGAAGATCTTTAGTTCTGCTTCAAAAAAGCATTTCAATATTATTTAAATAGCGCTGTGTACCTTGGAAGCGGGATTCAAACCTATATCCCTCCATGTCCAGGGTAGGCACAATCGCCACTATCTTGCCGGTTATCAAACCCCCCGACAGTTGTCGGGGGGGCAGCTAACAACCCGATCGAGTCACTTTAACTCAACCCTATTTCAAAGTTCCTACCTAAGTACGCAGTGTTTCTGCGCAATAAATATTTTCTTCAAAAAATGTCCTGTGTGCCTGGGAAGGATCGAACTTCCAACCTCCGAATTAAAAGTTCGGAGCTCTACCTGTTGAGCTACAGGCACTCTTTTTTAAGCGAGCTAAGTATCGAACCCTAGTCACAAGCTGCGCAAACCTGCACACTAGGATAGACCAAACTCACCATTAGCGGTGACGGCTGGACTTGAACCAGCAACCTTCTCTTTAACAAAGAGCTGCTCTACCTATTGAGCTACATCACCCATTGACCACTTTTCTATTCGAATCTATTCGATCCTTACTATCCAAGTGGCCAGTCACCACTTTCCGAAGCTTTTTCAAACGTCACAGAACATTCAGAATCCTGCTTGTGGCCTTTAACCACTCTTCGGACTTTAAGAAGGCATCTGAATTACCCCTCCTTTGACTGCTTTGTTGGTCTGCCCGGGCTTGAACCGGGAACCTGCACCTTATAAGAGTGCTACTCTAACCGTTGAGCTACAGACCATGGAAGAAGCCGATGCAGGAATCGAACCTGCTCCTTTGGGGCCAAATCCCAATGTTCTACCAGTGAACTAATCGGCTTTGATATTAGAAGTAGTTAAACCTTGATTTCAACAAAAAACCCCAACCTTTTGGAAGGAAGGGGCATATCACCAGCGGAGGTGTTACCTCCGTAGTTTCAAGTCCTTCCTCATGTAGCTCTACCCGTTGAATAAAGTATAACTGGACCAATAAATTGGGCGTAGCTTTCCTGTTGGAATTTCTGTGAATTCCAAATAATATTCTGTTTTAGGCTCATTTGTTCAAATTTGAGCATAACAAAAAACCCAGGCCTAATGGCCTGGGTTTTTTAATCTATAATTAAATTAATAAACGTTAATCAGACCATAATTTATGATTTAAGCCTAAAAAGCTATTTTTTTGTAGCTTTTCGCAATGCTGATTTTGTATTAATCCTTTCATTTCTCTTTCTTTTTTAGCGACACAAGTATCGAATAATAAATCTTAAAAACCAAATATTATTTTGTTTTTCTATTGCCTCCTTCCCCAGATTCGAACTGGGACTTCCCTGGTAAGGGATTAGCCTGGCTATAAATGCGCTTCCCTACTCAACTTCTCCGAGTGGTCTTTCGGTGCTTCTGCAAATTCTATTCGTATAAAAGCGTATTCCATACGACCTCATCCAGGCAATACACGGTTGCGTTCAAGGCTTTTACCGCAGCACTTCCTTTTATGCTAGAAGGAGTTAATATGGGGATGATACGAGTCAAACATACCAGGCACCAGGTTTACAGCTTAGCCCAACGCTCCAACGTTGGCGCATCCCCGAATCAAAGAACTTTTAAAACCCCTCCGCCCGTTGCGGAGGGGGCAGCCATGATCACTGAGCGCTTGTTTTTCAATGATGATCCAAAATTGAGTGGTGACTACGCAGTCTTTTTGCGTAGCAAAGAAATTTTCTGCTTTTTTATAAAAAACTTTTTTCATGCCGGTCAATAGAAACGCACTTATCCGATATAAAACTCTTGATAACTGTCTTAGGAACAGGTATCGCCAGTGGACGTTGGAAGATTTGATCGAGGCCTGTTCTGAAGCGCTTTATGAATACGAAGGCATTGATAAAGGAGTAAGTAAACGGACAGTACAAATGGACCTCCAAATGATGAGAAGTGAAAAGCTGGGGTATAACGCTCCCATCATTGTGGTAGATAAGAAATATTATACCTATGAGGACCCAGGGTATTCCATCACCAATATTCCTTTGACGGACCAGGACTTGGGCAAGCTCTCAGAGGTGGTGGATATCCTCAAGCAATTCAAAGGGTTTACTCACTTCCAGGAGCTGAGCGGGATGGTACAAAAACTGGAAGATAAGGTTCACGTTTCGAAAACCAAGGAACGACCGGTTATTGATCTTGAGAAAAATGAATATTTAAAAGGGTTGGAATTTATCGACCCGATCTACCAAGCCATAATCACTAAAAAGTGTATCGAAATAACCTATCAGTCTTTTAAAGCCAGGGCATCCAACACATTTGTTTTTCACCCTGCCTTATTGAAAGAGTTTAGAAACAGGTGGTTCGTGCTTGGTAAGAAAAGACCCTCCGAGCCTTACATGCTGTTGGCACTTGACAGGATTGAAGTATTATGCGAATCCTCCCAAGTCGTGACCGAATTTGACGAAAACGAGATCCTTCATTTTTTTAAAGATGTGGTGGGCGTAAGTGTTAATGTGGGAGAAGTGCCACAGGTGGTGAAACTATTCATTAATCATTCCAATGCTCCTTACGTATTGACCAAGCCGATCCATCACAGTCAGCAGCTGGTAGAGAAGAATGACCAAGGGATAATTATATCAATTTATGTGCAGCCCAATTTTGAACTGGAAAGGGAGATCTTGGGATTTGGTGATAGCATCAAAGTGATCTCGCCTTCCCGGCTAAGGTCAAGGATCAAAGAAAGGCTGACCCATGCCATCGATCTTTATCAAACAGAGCTGAATGAAAGCCGGATCCGGAATTTTGATAGACGATTGGAGGCAAAAGGATCCATTATCACGAATTATGTATATACAAAAAAAGAAATCGGGAAGATGGGTTCTATACTCCATCACTACCGATCTGAACATCCAAACGATAATGGTCCAGTCTATGCGATCAGAAACTTGCTCAACGAAGTACCTAGTTTGAAAGTGTTCCTGCTGAACAAGAACCTAAAAACTATTCTCTCGCATATCGACGAAAACCTGTTTCTTACCAAAGCGATATTCTTCGATAAACCTGCCCAGTCAAATTGGTATGTGACCTGGCACCAGGACACCACCATCAATGTCAAAGAACGGGGCGAGGTGGATGGTTTTAACGGCTGGACTAAAAAAGGGACATTTTATGGGGTTCGTCCTCCAGGAAGTATCCTTTTCAATACGGTAACAGTAAGGGTGCATCTAGATGATACGACCGATGAAAATGGAGCTTTGCAGATTTTGCCCGGATCACACAAAAAGAAACTTAATGATGATGAGATCAAGCTCATTACCGGGAGTAGCATCCCCACGGTTTGCGAAGTAAATGCAGGTGGAATACAGCTCATGAAACCACTTATCCTTCATGCCTCTTCAAAAACTACGAATAAAAAAAACAGGCGTGTGATTCACCTTGAGTTTAACTCCTTGGATCTTCCTAATGGATTGGAGTGGGCGGAGAAATCTTTGATTTGAACGTACAGCCTGCCACATAACCTTTGATATCGGATGATCAAACTGGTTGTTTGTCCAGTGATCTCTAACACTGTAGAGTACCTGTTTTAATTCCAGTTCGGGACCAGGCATAGTTTATGCTCAACGAGCAAACCAGGCCTTTTATGCAAAGCTCGCAATACAGTTTTTGCGAGCTTTGCGGTAACATCTTTGCGTGCCTTTGCGTGAAAAACGGTGAATCAACTCCACTTCATCGTACTTTGCCCTTATCCCGAACTTGGGTTATTCTAAGCTGGAGTTTTCTGACTTCGTAAAAGACATACCTAATGACGACCAACCTAAAACCTCAGAAGGATTCAATTAAAAACAGGATGTCACAGGCTTTCTTCAAAGCCTTCAAAAAAACCTACACCCCACTAAACGCACTAAACCCACCATCAACAGGTACAACAATCCCTGTCATAAACTTTGAAGCATCGCTCAACAAAAAATGAATGACACCATTCAATTCACCCGGCTCTCCAAACCTTTTCATAGGTGTATTTCGAATGATGGTGTCCCCCCTCTCGGTATATGAGCCATCTTCATTGGTGAGTAATGCCCTGTTTTGTTCACCTATGAAAAAGCCCGGGGCGATTGCGTTGACCCGTATGGAGCTGCTGAATTTTGTGGCCATTTCAACGGAAAACCACCGGGTGAAATTCTCCATGGCTGCTTTGGAGGCAGAATAACCTACTACACGCGTAATCGCCCGATCCACCGTCATGGAAGAGTAGTTGACAATCGAGCCATGCCCCTGCTCCGCCATTACCTGTCCAAAGACGAGGCTGGGGATTACCGTGCCATTCAAGTTCAGGTCTGTTACTTTTTGGAAGTCATCCAGGGATAGGTCAAAAATGGTCTGATCGATGCCAATGGTCGCTCCCGGCATATTTCCACCGGCCGCATTTAGTAAGGCGTCAATCCTTCGGTAAACTTTGAGGATAGTATCCTTTGCCTGGAGCAAGGAATCTTTTGAGAGCACATCACATTCCAGCCCTGTGGCACTATTGGGAAATTTCTTGTTCAATTGATCGACAAATTCGTGGGCGTACTCTTTAACTCTATCCAGGATCACAACTTTTGCCCCGGCTTCGGCCAAACTTTCAGCCGCATGGCTGCCAAGAACCCCGGCACCCCCGGTGATCACCACTACTTTATCTTTTACACTAAACATATCTCTTTAAATCAATACCTAACAATTACTATGATTTGACCTTATTTTTAGGATCTCTTCAAGCTCACCCGCCTGTCTTTGGGTAATTCTCTTTCTCCATTTTTTTCTGCTTTCCTGCATCCTCGAGCTCTTTGTAAAAATCCTTGAGTACATAGAATGCCTCTTTCTTTATCCCATTTTCAGATACCAGGCCCTTGCGGTTAAAATGATTTTGGATCCTCCCCAGGTTTCTCCTGGGCGACCTGAAATCCATCAAGATCCATGGGGAAAGCCCTCCCAGGAAATCAATTTTTTTGATCATATCCAGGTTGCAGCGGTAGACCTCGGCTTGGTATTCCTCCGTCCACCGTTCATCCTTGCCGCCATGAAGACCTTGGAGTGCACCGGCACCCATTTCGCTTACTATCATGGGCTTATCGTAGGTGTTTTTCCAAACTATATCCCGGCATTGCGCAGGCCTTTTGCCATACCAGCCACAGTAGGTATTGATCCCGATTACGTCTATGTACTCGCCCAGCGGGTCGTCAATGACAATTTCACCATTACCTCCGCGCTGGGAATTCAGGGCAGCGGTAATGAGCCTCGAATCGTCCGTCGTCCGAGCGGTGCGGATGAGTTTTTTGAGGAATTTCAACCTGTCAGCGGTCATGGGTGTTTCGTTGGCTACAGACCATAAGCCTATGCCTACACGATTTTTATCACGATGGATCATGGCTAGAAGCTGGCTTTCCGCATTTTCATAGGTGCCGGGATTCTCATACGAGATGGTCCAGTACACCGGTATTTCCGACCAAATCAAAAGCCCTAACCTTTCGGCCTCTCTTACCATGAATTCATTATGTGGATAGTGGGCCAGCCGGATATAGTTACATCCGAGCTCTTTCGCCCATCTCAGCAAAGTTCGGCATTGCTCTTTGCTGGTCACCCTCCCAGCCCCAAAGGGTGCCTCTTCGTGTATGCTAATGCCTCGTAAAAAAACGGGCGCATCGTTCAGATAAACCTGGCTGCCCCTAGTCTCAATAGTTTTGAAACCCACGTGGTCAGAAATACTGTCCTCACCGGTGGAAATGGCAACCTGGTAAAGCTTTGGATTACCAGGCGACCAATAAGAAATATCAGCGGCTATTTCAAAATAGGCAAAACCATCCTTGCCGGATCTTAGACTAACCGCCTGGTTAAGTTCGTCTATCCTTACTTCCACCTCCTGCCCTGGGGGTGTATTTCCTTTTAAAGCGACCATTCCTTCTATGATATTCTTGCTGCCTTTTTTAAGTCGTAAAGAATAATCGTGAATATAGGTGCCCGGTAGTTCCACGAGCCAGGCGGATCGGGTGATGCCCCCGTAATTCCACCAATCGAAGTTTACGGTAGGGACCCCATCCCGGCGTCGTGTGTTATCTACTTTTAAAATGAGGAAGTTGTCCTCCTTGAGTTTTCCCGAAACATCAAACTGGAAAGGAGTAAAGCCCCCAACATGATCCCCCAGGTATTCACCGTTGAGGTATACTTTACAGCGGTAGTTTACACCTTCAAAATACAACAGGACCTTTTTCTTATCACCTGTGCGGTACTTAAAGGACCTTTTATACCAAATGGTGCCCTCGTACAAATAGAGCTTTTCCATTTGGGTATTCCAATCTCCCGGCACGTTGAGCTGGTAGGAATTGTCAAAATCATACTCAATCAAATCACGGGGTGACTCCATCTTTTGATTCTTGAAGTAGCCATTTGTCCGCTCTTGCAGGCTATGGTTATACAGTCCATTTTCCAGGGGATCGATGATGGCCTGCCATAGTCCATCCAGTGAGATCTTTTGGCGTGATCCTATATTTTGGAGGGTGGTTTCACCACCGGCTTCCACTTTCCCGAAAAGGGACCAGTGTGGTAAGATAGCGATGAGAAAGACAGTGATGAGTTTTGGCATAACGAAGGGTAGTTTTTGATTTTTATATTTTGAGTAACCGGGCAGAAATCAATAGCTCTCCCGAGGCGCTGGTTACCGACAGTATGTAGATCCCTGCTTTTAAGGAAGTGGGAAGATCCACCCGGTAATTGGCATTTAAAACTTTATCGATTTTTACAGTGGTGCCTTGCAAACTACGCAAGCTGACCTGCGCTTCTTCATAAATCCCCTTAATGAACAGGTGATCCGTCACCACCGGGTTAGGGAAGATGGAAGCTGTGCCAACTTCTTCACGCAATGAAACAGGCAGGGACGCCGAGACCTGGTGTATGCCTATATCTACCAAGACATTTTCAAGTATAGGATTCCCATAGAAGTCTTTTTCGGGAAGATCACTGATCTGCATTCCTGCACCAATTGCCGGGGAGCCACTTTGCAGTAAGTACCCATTTTCACCATTCCCCGGATCTGTCAAAAGAGGGTCTGCGGTGACCTTATTGTCATCATTCGGTTCATTCAACGCCTCTTCACCAAAGAAAACATTGTGAGAAAACATGTTATTCCTACTGTTGCCAAACTCGTACGAACTGCCCGGGGCCTCTACAAAAAAGATATTGTTATAATACCGGGTATTGACAGCGTTATTATTATCCAGTGCCTTATGTAGTACCACCTTGGTATCGGCCTGGTCAGCGCCGAGATAAATCACGTTGTTATGAATGAGGGTATTGGTGGCCGAGCCAGAGACCCGCAGCGAATGTTTCCCGTCATTCCCTCGTTTTGAAACCAGCCCATCGCGCTCCACCAGGTTGTACCTTACTATCGTACTATCGTTGAACCGCCCCGCTCCACCCGTGACCAGCATGCCAAAGTCATTATTATGGCTGTAGTTGTATTGGATCAGGGTGTTTTTACTGCGAAAATCACTGTCCACACCCCCGGCATCTACATCATCCAGGTTGGCTTTGGTGGCCGTGAACTCATTGAACTGCCAAACGGTATTATCCGTGTTGAAATTAAATGCCGCATTGCCCGATTCTTTTATCGAACACTGGTTAAAAAGGCAGGTTTCTATTAAGGCGCTATCCGAAACACGTACAATGAGGGCGTTGGCCCCGGTACGTTCAAAGGTTGTATTCCTAATGATGAAATTCTTATTGGGAGTCCAGTTGATATTCGACCTTAGCTCCCGGTCATCGTAGTATGACCAATTGGAGATCCCTGTCCTGTCTACATCATGGATATGGCATCCATCAATCCGTACATCTTGGAAAAAACTTGGCTGATCTGCCGATTGGAACCTAAGCGCTTCGAGGAATATTCCACCATTATCCTTGTCGGTAATGTCTCCATTTACCCCGTGAATTTCCAGGTTTAAGAACTGGAGGCCGCGCATAGCTCCTTTATCGTTGACCTCTACTAGCAGGCCACTTTTTTTGGAGTTAACACCCGTGTACGGCGCCGGTTCTGTTACATTGACATAACCTGTAACGTTATTCGCCTCCCATGCGTCAAGAGAGACCATTCCCTCTTCCGAAGGATCATAATTAATGATCTCCAAATCCCGGATGACCCAAAAATCCTGGTTGAACAAATAAATGGTACAGTAATGAACTTCCCCTGGCTCGGAAGTACAATTGGTAAGCCCGGCTCCATTAATAATAGGATCTTCCCCCTCACCATACCTACCCATAACGATAGGATCGTTTCCTGTGCCAGAGCCTTGTGGAATAAGGGTGCCGATCCAACTTTGGCCGGCGCGAAACAAAATACTGTCCCCGGGCAGGAAGGTGGTGCTATTTACATTCGCCAGGCTTTGCCAAGGGGATGATAAGGTCCCGTCATTCGTGTCATTCCCGATCATTTGATCGATATAGTAATTCGTAGCAAGGGCCGGCGCTATTGAAAGATAAATAGCGATCAAGACAACCCACGTCTTCCGGCCCTCGGTAAGTTTCATTTTCTGTACTGTGGCTACCATGTATACATCCCCGGTTTTATGATCAATAGTTTTTATGGCTAGGTTCAACACGTTAATTCGTCCTCACGATCCGCCGGAAAGTCAGTTCACCATTTTGCTGGTAAATTTTCACCTGGTAAACCCCCGTTCCAAGGGATAGCAGATCGATCTCATTACGCCAACCAAGATCATTTCGGTCAAAAACCTTAATCAAAGCCCCATCCAATTGAAATACCTCAACCCGGTCTATGTCAGCAGCCTTTGCTAGATTTAAAACCCCTGGTGTTGGGTTGGGGTACAATATCACTCCCGTTGTTGAGCTAGCGTTTTTTCCTGGCGCCGTCAGTGATACAGTCGAGCCCGGGTCGGCAGATGCTGAAGAGGATGAAACAATTGCTCCTGCTGCCGGCCCGCCGGTGCTCCCCGTGACGACCAAGTAAGCGCGGAACTGGCTTTGAGCGTTTTCCTTGCTGAAAAGCGTAATGGTTTTTACGAGCACGGCATCGTCCTTTAGTCCAATTGAAAATGTGCCGTTCCCGGTAATTTCATCTTTGGCTGCCGTGGTTACGTCTATTTCATACCATTGATCGGAAGTGCCTACCGAAGCTGCCCCGATATAGGTTCCAAACGTTGGCGCATTGTTCCAGGTAATGGTAGATTCTGACCAAGTATCGGGTGAAACTTTATAGGCATTGATGTCCATCCCCTGTTGTGCACTGCCATACACAAAAAGATTCGCAGATGCTATCGAGGTATAGCTGGTAAGATCGAATTTCAAGAAAGCTCTCCTGGTAAAAGACAAATTGGCACTTTCTTTCACGACCAAGGTAGTGGCTGACCCATAATTGGTACTCGCGTTTGAACCGCCCCTAACGTAGGCGTCTTCGGCAACAAAAATATCTACAGTAGTATTACCCCCTGCCGGGGTGGTTGCGGAAGCTTCATTGGAATAGCCTGAATTACCGGCGGTGTTATAAGCCCTTACACGATAGGTGTAGGATGTGGAGGCACTTAAACCGGTATCATTGAAGGTAGTAGTATTACGGCCTACAATCGCTATTTCTGTAAATGAGCCGGTGGTTTTCCGTTCAACCCGGAAGCCGTCCTCATTCGTAGAGTTGTCCGTCCATGCCAAGTTAATTTGACTTGAGGAAGCCGGTGCTGCCGACATACCTGGGGGCGCTAGCGGGATCGTAGACCCGCTTCCGCCGATGAATTCATGGGCGCCAATATCAGGCAACCCATTGTAAAGGGCATTGCCCCAAAAATCCTGGCCTCCATTGCTGGCTATACTCCTGCCGGCATCAATACAAGGCGAGGTGGGCTGAAGTTGGTAGCCGGTAAGCACATTGGGGTAGTTGGACCAGTCTATATCCTGGCCGCCGGTCCCGGGACTCATAAGTCTTGGGTCGGCCATGATGGCGTTGGTCCCGCGGGTGCTGATGTTGAAATAGGCATTGTTCTCAAATGTGCAATTGGAGGGAGTTTTCGGACCCCATGAGCCGCTACCTTCAAAGTAAAAGATGTTATTGTAAAAATCGGAGTTGACGGCGGTCCTATCTTTAAACACTTCAACCGACAGGTTCGAAGCTACATAGTGGGTGTTGTTATAGATCTTGGCGTTTTGAGGACCGGGGTCATTTTCAAAACCATAGAAATAGATGGCCAGCTTGTCATTTTCGCTGATGTTGTAACGGAATACCGGGTTCTCGTTGATGCCCCTTTTCATGAATGCAAAGCCCCAGTTATTGTCATGGCTGTAGTTGTACTGGTAGTAGGTGTCACGTGCATTGTAGTCTGCATCAAACCCGCCACGGTCAGCATCGCTGGCCGGGCCGGTGTTACCGTAAGCTTCATTGTACTGCACAAAAAGATCCTCGGTATTGAAATTGAAGATACTGTGCCCCTTGGAGAAACGGCCGGCATCCCGGAGCAGGTTATGCTCCACTATAGCATTGTCACTTACCCGGATGATGATATTGTTACGCCCGGTCGGCCCTACTACATTGTTACTAATATTTACATTAAGGAATGGCTTACGGCTGGCTCCTTTGCTCAACTGGCCATGGGTAGATTGTGTGGCTATGCCAAGCCCACCGACCAGGTCACCCCCAGCATTGCCCCCGACTACATTGTTTTGAATTTTTATATCGTTATACCAGGCAGGACTCCCGGAGGCACTTTCTACCGTAACATAAATCCCCCCGGTGGTCTTGGTAGCCACATCACCGTTTATTTTATGCAGATAGCAATTCCTGATATAAATATGGTTAAACTCACCGGCCTGCGTGACGTTTACCCTTATTCCCCACAAATCACTTTGGTAGGAAGCGGATCCATTGGAATTGGTGATCTCCAAGTTATTGATTTCCCAATACTCCTCGTTCTCTAAAAGTACGGTAGGCAGGCTACCGCTACCTCCACCCCCGTTAAAAATGGGTTTGTTACCGGTGCCGTACTTATCTACAATAATCGGGTTTCCAGCTGTCCCGGAACCGTTTAAGGTAAGCCGCTCATTCCAAGCACTGCCGGCTTTGAAGAGAATTTGATCCCCCGGCTGGAAGGTAAAAGAGCTTACCTTGCTTAGTGTTTTCCATGCGCTGGAAGAACTGGTTCCATTAGCATTATCATTGCCATCGCTGGCATCCACATAATAGGTAGTAGCATGGACATTCACCACGCTTGCCAGGAAAACCAGGCAGGCTAGGCGCATCATTATTGGGAGGTTGTATATTTTATGCATTTTCTTAATTCATTTAGGTGATTGGTTTGATCAAAACAGTGCAGAATTGTGCCGGGGAGTTTCCTTGAAGATGTCAAGACCCTCGTAGACCGATGGATGGACGCTCACCCGGGCTTCACTTCTTAGACTTGCGATCAAACGCTCGTATTTTTCTTTTTGGTAGTACCAAGCCACATCATTTTTTACCTCGTGAAATGGATATATTTTATCATCCTTTCTATCCATGCAGTGCATCAAATAGATAGAGGAATTTTCGTTCCCGTCCATTACCCTGGCCTCACCCTTTTCCAGGCGAAATGCCAATTCCCTTCTTTGATGGTCGGGATTATCTTCACCGGTAATTTCCTCGTCAGTGAACATTCTATGCCCGTATTGGACCGAAGCAAAGCCATCGACCAATTTACTGAGCGACACCCCGGGTAATCTATTTTTGCTTACAGCCAGGGCCTTGGCGTAGGCTTTATCCCGTTCCGGGGGACTTTGATAAGGAAATTCCAAGTATTCAACTTCAATACCGGGGGTATACTTGAACCACTTTTCTTTGTTTGCTTCGAAGTATACCCCTAGCCCGGCTTCATCGATCTTGAATTGGGTTTGATTGAGTTCATCCTTGAGCCGGATAAAAAGATTGGAAAAGTAGTACTGATAGTATTCTGCCAATGAATTTTCTATGGGGCCATATACTACTTCTCCGGCTTCATGCTTCGCTTTCCTTTTTAAGTTGTCCTCTTCCCACCACAGCAGGAGGCTATCAAACGTAAAACCAGGGACCAGGCCCATCTCAACGGCCAACTGCTGTTTCACCTTGACCTCTACAAGCTGCTGGATTGTTTTTTCCTTGGCAAATTCAGCAGGAGTTTGCCCGCCATAGGTTGTTTTCCAAAAGCCTGGATGATCTTGCGCACCCCATTGCTGGAAAAAGTAATTATAGGTGCCTGCAATATTGCGGTTCAAAAATAACTCGAACTCTGCCACGGGCACAGGCATACCATTGATGTGGACCACCACATTTTCATTCTTGGAAGAAGGCGCCAGCAGCAATAACGAAATAATGATCCCCACCGGCACAAAAGCCATTATCCTATGAAGCCTAATTCTTTTCATGGCTATTTCGCTTTATTTGTTTAAGGAGAAAAGCATCCGGCCTATAATGCCACTACCTCCAGGTCGTCTACTGAAATAGTCCTGGAGGTGCTATCGGAGCTGAACTCGAAATTGATCTCCAGGTTACCCGAACTATCGGCAACCCCTGTCCTGGTCTCCTCCCGGTAGAAGGATCGATCCGTTAACCCTCCCCAGTCCTCTGTGGCAGGACTTGTATCACCTGTCACCGTCACGTCCATGGATCTATCGGTACTGCCATCGGGCCGAACCCAGTAGGAAACTTCGTAACTTCTGCCGGCTTCAAGTCCCGAAAGTGCAATATTGACCGTACTTCCCATCCCGGTAAATCGCATCGCATTGCCACAATCGCCGATGGAATTATCGGGGCACCTTGAGCTTGTTTTGTTGGTCCGGATCCGGTTGGTAACATCGTTCCTAGGCATGATCGAATAAGCCACCGATACCGTAGGGTCCGTCATCCCGGCATTGGAAAAATCGCTCTCTGTAGCATCGGCTTCATGATCCAAGCCAAATTCCATAGCATTGGAATAAACCACGGTACCTACAGGCAAGCCCACCACCACATTAGTGACTGTAGCCACTACGGGAAGAGTTTCCGAGGCGGCGGCACCATCTGATACTTCTATGGACCCGTTGAATACCCCTTCCGGGGCATCATCGGCTGGCTCATACGTTACGGTGATCGTGTTTTCGCCATTGGCATCGTCAAGGGAAGCAGGAACTACGCTTAACCCTGCTCCCGTGGCAGAAATAGTCACACCAGTCGTCAGCCGCGCTCCTGTTAAGGTAAAGTCCCGGGATTGCGATGAGCCGGGTTCAACTTCTCCAAAATCCAGCGATGCGGTGCTGAACATCAAAGTAGGAGTAGATGTAATGTTTGCCGAAACCGGCACGGACTGGGTGGCTCCCCCGGCAAACAGCTCTATCGAGCCTGTAAATGACCTAGCACCTGCGGTTTCAGCCGGGGAAAACGTAACTTCTACCGTGTCGGAGCTTGTAGCCCCTGATACGATGGAGGTGATCGGCGTAGCGGTCAGATCTGCACCAACGGCAGAAACGACCAATACCGCGTTTAAACCGGAACTCGTAACTACGAAATCTTCGGTTACAGTAGTTCCTACTTCTACATTGCCAAAATCAATAGCCGGTAGATCCACGGCTAAAGAGCCGCTAGGCCCACTGGGATCATCATCTTCGCAGGCTGTGCCTAGCATCACTATGAGCATAATCACCCACGGCATCCATAGGGATAATTTTCTTTTCTCTTTCATATTCGTACTACTTTTGAAGATCATTAATAGCCGGGATTGTTCTGTATCCTGTTATCTATGTTGGCATCAATGAATGATTGGGGAATAGGATACAATTTATCACGATCGGTCAGTGCACCGGTGACATTGAAATTGAACAGGTTTGTTCTTTCCATCCACTTATCGTTCCTGAGCAGGGTATACCTTCGGTGTTCCTCGGAAAACAGCTCCCGGGCGCGTTCATCAAGTATAAAATCAAGTGTAATGTCCCCCGGCGAAACGGTGGGAGCATTTGCACGATTTCTCAAATCGTTGATGTATGAGGCTGCATTCCCAGCGTCCCCGTTTTTGAAATAAGCTTCCGCCAGCAAGAGGTAGGTATCTGCTAACCTAAGGTATACCTGGTCATTGAATGACCTGCTTTCAATCGGGTTAACAAGATGGGACCAATCCCATTTCCTAGTGTATGGCCTAAACCGGTCACCGATCGGGTCGATAGGAGAAAAGTTAAGGAATATCGGGCTTCCCACCGCTCCTGCTGAGCTTGGGTCCCCCTCCTGGATCGTAAACGAGATCCGCCAGGCAAATTCACCGCCCCGATCATCATTGACGATAAGGTTATTCGATGCATCACGACTGCCGTACAAGTCCAGCATAAATTTGGTAGCCGATAGCCTGGTCTGTCCCCTACCTCCTCTTTCTACCGTTACCTGCAAGCCGGGAGCGCCGCCGTTGGTGCTGCTGTATTCACTCATAAACCATCTTCTCATTATGTTATGGCCCTGTCCTCCCTCAACTTCAAAACCATTTTGGAAAACCCATAAAGCCTCCGTGTTCCCTTCGCTGGGATTGGAATTTCCATCCAAAAACATGTCTGAAAAAGGAGTGCCCGGGCCGCTGCTGTTCACACCGTAGCGAGCAGTCACGAGTTGTTTTGGGCCATTGATCGCTGCCAGTGCCGTATTGATAGCTTCTTCGAAATTGCCTTCAATGATCAGCAGCTCAGCCAGGTAGTGTTGTGCTACCGCACGGACTATTTTCCCGTCATTGATATGATCCACAGGCAAATGAGCCACTCCAAATTCGAAGTCTTCCTTTATTTGCGCCCGGACGGTGGCCACAGGTTCTCGCTCCCAGTCTACCCGGAAATTGCCGCCGGTGGATTCTTCAAGAGGCATGGGGACATCTCCGTACAAGAAGGTAAGATGCCTGTAGGCCCAGGCCCTGATCGTGCGTGCTTCCGCCATGATCCGGTTAAAGCGGGCGAGCTGATCGGCATCATCGCTAGGGATGCCCGCTACAAATTCTTCCCCACGGGTTATAATCGTATTTGCGGCGTTGATCGTTTCATAAAGCCATTCCCAGACTTCCCGGAAGTAGATAGCCGCATCTCCCCCCAGCACCAGCGCGCCCCAGTCATTTAGAAACCTTTCCGCGTTCCAGGGGCGATTGGCATAGATAATGTCGGTACCGGCCATCATCATGGAGCTCATTAGGTTATTTGAGCTGCCTGTTGGGTTATTATTGCTTGTTATCCCAGACCGCTCTGTCCTGGCCAAGGCGTATAAACCGTTAAGCCCGATTTCAAAACCATTTTCATCCACGTACAGGTCGTCTGCCGATACTTCATTCGGTAATTCCTGGTCCAAAAAATCTTCACTACATGAAAAGGGGACAGCAAGCAAAAACAACAAGCTCACTGTGCGCATTATTTTTATCATTATGTTTTTCATTGCAAGCTGATGTTTAATCCTAAAATAAATTCTCTTTGAAGCGGGACCGCGTTTTGATTGTCCAGCTCAGGATCCAGCCCTTCCCAATCGGTGATGGTGAATAAATTACGGGCCGTAAAGTATACCCTGGCATTTCTCAGCCCCGTGTTCCCAAAGAGCTCATCGTTAAAATTGTAGGATAAGGTGACATCCTTGATCCTGATAAAATCAGCATCTTCATAAAACCTGACATTATTTATGTTGGCATCTATATGGTTCCTGTGGAAAGTATTGATGGGGTTTTCCGGGGTCCAATAGTCTAACACATACCAATTTCTCCTTACCCCGTTAAATACATTGACATCCCGGATGGTATTTCGTTTCGTCACACCCGTCACGGCATGGGCGAATATATAAAGTGACAGGTTTTTGTATCTAAAGGTGTTTTCCAATCCCCAAATGAACTCGGGATCACGTTGCCCTTGTATTGCGCGATCGAAGTCATTGGATATCCCGACAATAGGCTCACCATTTTCATCTACAGGATTGGCCAGGTCCTTCGTCCGTACGTCTCCGGGTACAGCGTTGGGTTCCGCGGAGTTGGCTATATCATCTCCTTCTTGCCAAATGCCGTCAAAGACAAACCCATAGTTGACACGTATAGGCTGGCCTATGAAAAGGTTATTGGCTATATCATCCTCTTCCCCTCCGAATAGGGATACGATCTCGTTTTTATTGTAGGATACATTGCCGTTGAAGTTCCAGCTGAAATCCGTGTTGTCAATGGCATACCCGCTCAAAGCCAATTCAATGCCCCTGTTCCTGGTCTCCCCTACATTTTGAGTGATGGATGTGATGCCCTGGGCTGACGGTATCTGTCTCTCGAGCAACAGGTCCGAGGTGTTGGCTTCATAGGCATCGATCGACAATTGCAAGCGGTTATCCAAAAATCCCAGGTCCAGGCCAATATTCGTCGTAGCCGTGGTTTCCCAGGTCAATTCATCATTGCCCAACTGATCCGGGACAAACCCGGCGTCGGTCTGATTGTCAGCGCCTATGTAGGATCTATCCCTTAATAAGGCAAGGTTACGGTAGGGGCCTATGGATTGGTTACCATTTTGCCCATAGGATACCCGTAACTTAGCCTGGCTGACGATACTTTCAGGGAAAAACGACTCATCACTTATGTTCCACCCGAGTGCGGCAGAGGGGAAAACCCCGTACTGGTTGTTTTCTCCAAATCCTGAAAAACCATCCCGCCTTACGGTAAACGTTACCAAATATTTACCTTGGTATCCATAATTCAGCCTTCCCATTTGGGAAACAAGCGTGGACTGCTCAAAACGTACATTAGAGGAAAGGTTTTCAGCAGAAAAGTTAAGCTGCCGGTAGTTGAGCAGGTCACTGGGGAAGTTGATACCTTCGGTCGTGTTCTGCTCCAAACGTGTCTTTTGGGCGCTGTAAAGCCCCGTGAAAGCGACGGTATGATCTCCAAAGCTCCGGTTATAGTTGAGCACGCTTTCAACGAGATAGTTTTCATCTACCCTATTGCGTATTTCGGCTGATCCACCACTGGTGAACCCCTCGGCCGTATTTCTTCCAAAATAGGTGCCTTCATTCCGGGTGCCGTATTCAACACCGGTGTTGAGTCTAAGCGAAAGGCCTTCTACAAAAGGAAAACTATATTCCAAGTAGTTAGAAGTGAAGATCTTGTTGTTAACATTGTCATTAATCGCTAATGTGGGGGCTAGCGGATTCTCAAAAAACTCATCTTCCGGCCAAGGAAAAACGGTTGGGTTGCCATTCTCATCAAATGGTGAAGTCAGTGGGTTCATAAAGAATGCCCCGGAGGCCTCACCGCCAAAATCCGGGTCAAGCCCTGACCTGTCGATCCTAGTCAGTTGATTCGAGGTCCCAAACTTTAGGCTATTGCTGATCTCGAAATCAAGGTTTACCCGGATGGTGGCCCGTTCAAACCTGTCATTAATGGAAACCCCTTCGGCATCCAGGTAACTGGCGGAAACATAGTAGTTCGTTCTTTCTGATGAACCCGCCACTGAAAGCGTATGCTCCTGCTTGGTACCGGTTTGTGTACCTAGGTCGATCCAATCGGTAGATTCCCCGGAGGTCAATATTTGGAGCTCTGAGTCCGTCAATTCCCCGGGCTCCCGGGATTCCTTAAATAAAGCAAATCCTTCACCGTCGTAGACGTCCGGTACATTGTCCAATTGCGTGATACCATAATACCCATTATAAGAGATCCTAGGCTCGCTTTGGCCGCCTGAACCTTTCTTGGTCTGGATAAGGATCACCCCGTTAGCACCTCTCGATCCATAGATGGCGGTGGAGGAAGCATCCCTCAGGACAGACATGGATTCTATATCTACGGTGTTGATATCCGATATATTGCCTGTGTAGGGTACCCCATCGAGTACGATCAAAGGCCCGTTAGCAGCATTAATGGAATTTCTTCCCCGGATCAGGATATTCACATCGTTCTGCTCTGCCCCGGAAGCATTTGTGGTGATATTGATGCCCGGCAATGCTCCTTGCAGGGCTTGCGTAAAGTTGGTATTGGGCTTAGCGTCTATCCTGTTGGGAGATATGGTAGCTACTGTGCCCGTAAGGTCACTCTTTTTTTGCGCTCCATATCCTACGATCACTATTTCCTCTAGCGACTGGATATCTGGCTCTAAATCGAAATCTATGGTAGCTCGATTACCGACTTCAACCGACTGGCTGAAGTATCCCAAAAAAGAAATTAACAGGGTGGCACCACGGTTTACACGTATGGTGTACTGGCCGTTTGCATCGGTAACCACTCCATTCGAAGTCCCCTCCTCCAGGATCGTCGCTCCCGGGAGGGCCTCTCCACTCTCATCCCGCACCACCCCGCTTACTGTATCTTGGGCGTATAGCGTGTACGAAATGAAAGTCATGAACAATAATGTAAAGATTCTATTCATAACTAGCTGTTTGGATTTTAATAGATGTAAATCACAAACAGGATCATTGCTACTAGGAGCAGGGTCACCAGGAATAATCGTGTTTGGATTTTCATACTCCTATATTATGTATAGGATGGGTACGGGCAGGCCGGGTTTTGATTCATGTTAGCAGGACAAGGGATACTTTTCCGCATCCGGTGTTTCATTTATACCGGTCATTTGTTTCATTCCTTGCCTAGAACGTTTACAATGCCATATTTTTAATCATGAATTATTTTTTTGAAAAAAGCGTAGAAAATAGCCATTTTTATGTGTGAGGTTTGAATAAATGGCGAGGCGTTTTGCATTTCTACTGTTGGCTCTTTCTTTCTCCGACGCATTCCCGGGAGGAAAACCGGTCAAATTCGACCGCCACATCAGCTTGCCTAACAACCCGGTATTTTGCATGACGCAGGATGAAAGGGGATTCCTGTGGTTCGGGACTAAGAATGGTCTCCTGAGATTTGACGGTTATGATTTCGAGGTATTCAATTCCATGGCAGGGGATACTACCACGATCAATACTGATTGGGTTTGGTCTTTGTATAAAGACAGTGAAGGGAACCTCTGGATCGGCACCGGTCTAGGGCTCAACCTGTGGCTGCCCCAGGAGAATCGTTTCAAAAAAATTGACCTGCCTACGGGTACGGACAATACAAATTCGCTGATCGTAAGAAAAGTATTTGAAGACCGCTCGGGCAACCTTTGGATCGGGACAAACCGCGGGTTATACACAGGCACTATCCACGATCATACGTTCAAGAAATACGAATTGCACTTTGACCTGGGCCAATCCAAAGATTTTGATATCAAGGAGATCACGGAAGACCTGGACGGGGAAACCCTGATCTCTTCCCAGTATGGAATATTTAACCTTGAAAATGGGAAGCTTTCGTTTAAGGATACTGCCCTCAATTCAATGCTTACGCCGGGAAGCTACAAGGATGAGGTACGGGCTATATACCTGGACAAGTCTAGCCGTACGTACTGGGTGGGCACCCAATCCGAAAAGACGCCGCTGATCCAATACCAGGTAGGCCGTGAGCCCGGGAAGATTCCTTTGCCCGGCTCCATAGAAACCAACAGCGTAAGGGTGATAAGGAACTTCGGGGACTCGAAACTCTGGCTTGGCACGATGAATGGATTGATCTGTTTCGATACGGCTACCAACGAGGCATCTACCCTGCTAAAATATCAATCGGTAAGGGATATTTTCCGGGATAGGGACGGCGGCACCTGGATCGCAACCTATAATGACGGTATATATTACCAATCACCCCGGGAATCGCCCTTTACCTTCATCACCGAATATTCTCCCGGGAACCCTACCGTGGAAGGGAAAAGACAAAATGTTGTCAACGATATCGTGCAAACTGGGGATGACCGGGTCTGGATGGCCACTGAATTTGGCCTGAAGCTTTATAATCCCCTGGAAAACACCTTTTCGCTGTACACGGGTACCGGCGGGAAACAGTTAATTGCCAACAACCGCATCAAGTGCCTGGCCTATGACAAAGGCGGCAAACTGTGGATCGGCACATTCAACGGCCTCGCCTCGCTTGACCTCAACACGAATGAAATTGAAAACTTCACGAGTATCACCAAGAGCGAAAACCAAGGGTGGACTGAAATTTATGACATCGTTTTACTCGGCCGTGAAGTTTGGGCCGGCACCAATAACCGGGGGCTAATTTGCCTTTCCCCGGGCCCCGCAGGGGACTGGCGCATAAGCCAATACGCCGATCATTTTAACCGGAGTGCCAATCATATCAACGCTTTGCATATATCCGCAGACAGCACCATATGGATAGGATCTAATGCTGGGCTATCGGCTATCGACCCACGAACGAGAAGGTTCAAGAGTATCGGCGAGGGAAATTATTTTTTCCAGCAAAAAAACATCGTTTCTATCCACCAGGACAAACGCGGAAACTTATGGCTGGGCACCGAGAGGTCCGGGTTAATTTATTTTGATCCTGTCACTTTTGAATCCTTGTCCATCACGGAAAAAGACGGGCTGCGCAGCGATAAAATAAAAGCGTTGGAGATAGATGACGACCAGCACGTGTGGGTAACGACGGAAGAGGGGCTTTCGAAGACCAGGTTATTATTCCCGGGAGACTTTTCATCCATCTCTTACGAAACCTTTGATTTTTCCATCCAGTCCGAACAGGGTACCCCTCATTTTTTGGTCAATAGCTCAGGTCAAACGCCTGGGGGAGATATTCTTTTCGGCACACGGCACGGACTGGTGCGATTCTCTCCTGCCGGGATAAACAATGAACACTGGCATCCTAAAGTGTGGGTCCGTGACATCAGCATTAACCAGCAACCTGTTATGACAAATTCCGCCCTGCTCCAAAGGTTTGGAAATGTAGAGGAGCTTAGCGCCATGGAACTTGATCATGATGAATCCGTACTGGCCGTCACCTTTAGCAGCATTAATTATAGCCAGCAAGACCACCTTTATTATAGTTATTTGCTGGAGGGAGTAGATGAGACCTGGCAGGTACTGGACAAGCGACGTAAGTTAAGTTTTAGTTTCCTGCCTCCGGGGGAGTACGAGCTCAAACTGAGAGCCAGTAATTCCAAGCAACAATGGGGTGATTCCTTCACCTCGCTAAAGATCAAAATTCATCCGCCTTTCTATAAATCGAAAATGGCATTTGTTTTATACGCCGCTATTATTTTGTTCCTGCTGTACCTGTTCTATTATTACTCATCGCGCTGGCAAAAGATGAAAAACCAATTGGTCATCGAGGAGCTGGATAAAAACAAAGAGCACGAGCTGCACCAGGTCAAGTCAGAGTTTTTCATGAATATATCCCATGAGCTTAAAACACCTTTGATGCTCATCCTGGAACCTGTCGAAGACCTTTTGTCACAAAAAATAGAAAATCCCGGGATAAGGAACAGGCTCAGGACGGTAAGGAGAAATGCAAAAAAGATATTAAGCCTGGCGGATCAAATCGTAGACATACGAAAGATCGAGACCTCGCTGGGCATGTTGAAGGTGGCCAACTATGATATTTTACCCTTTGTAAAGGATATATCATCGGGATTCAATGAATTATCCCGGCTGAAGAATATTGATTTTGATGTTCTCTCTAACCAGGACAAGATCGAGGTATGGTTTGATAAGCAGATGCTGGATACGGCCATTACCAATATTATTTCAAACGCTTTCAAATACACCCGGGAAAACGGTGAGGTCACGGTATCCGTAAACTGCGAAGGCTGTGAGCCCAATGGGTCGGAAAATGGAGAGGTCCACATCATTATCGAGGATAATGGGAAAGGCATTGCCAAAGAGGACCTTGCCCACCTCTTTGACCGGTTCCACCACCTCTCCGGCCAGGACAAGCGATTGTCCATCGGGGATGGCATAGGCCTGGACCTGGCAAAAAAGGTGATAGACCTGCACCAGGGCCATATAAAAGTCGAAAGCCTCGAGGAAAATGAAAATGCGCACGGCCTGACCAGGATCACCATTACCCTGCGCTTAGGTAAAGAACATTTCGATCCCGCCTACCTGGTCCATCCGGGCACCCATGACGTACCAAATCAAGATGAAAAAGAAGCTCATCCGCGCCCGTATAATTATGACCTTATCGACCTGGACGATAAGAACGGATCATTCCTATCCTCGGATCAAACCATCCTGGTGATCGATGGCGATACCGGGTCAAGGGAGCAGCTACAGGAGTTATTTTCGGATTCATACCATGTATACGAGGTTTCGGACGGCCTGGAAGGATGGAAGCTTATACTAGATATTGTCCCCAGCTTGGTGATTTTGGCGGAAAACACGACCACGATAGACGCGCATGAGCTTTGCCAGCGCATAAAAATCGACGAACGGACCTGCCACATCCCGGTCGTTTTTCTCACCCCCTCCGTTGAAGCGCACGGCCACGCTGAATTTGCGGCAGATGAGTACCTGGAAAAACCGATTGACAAAGAATACCTCCACAACAAGGTGGATTACCTGGTCGAGCAAAGGGAAAGGGTACGTAAGCAGTTCGAAAAAAATTCCATTCTAAAACCCAGCCAGGTCTCCTCCTACGATGAGAAGCTGCTGAACCGGGCCATTGAATTCATCGACGAAAACCTATCCGATCCAAACCTATCCGTGGAGCGCATCAGCAAGGAAATAGGCATTAGCCGTGTGCACTTCTACCGGAAAATAAAATCCTTACTGAGCTTATCTCCCAATGAGTTCGTCAGGACCTACCGCATCAGGAAAGCAGGCCAGCTGCTCCAGCAAAAGAAACTGAATGTATCCGACGCCAGGATGATGGTGGGATTTAACGACAGCGACTATTTCCGGTCCTGCTTCAAAAAAGAATATGGCCTGACGCCGTCGGAGTTTATCAGGAAGTATAATGGCTCGGGCTAATGTCCATCCTACTGGGCCATGCGGCAAAAGAGAACGATTTTGGTTTTTACGAATGATCAATCAATACATTTGTCCAGATAATTTCACTATATGACCGTTTGACCAATAAATTTATAGAAAACTGTAGGATTTATTATCTACAAAAAATATTTTGCTTTTTAAGCGGAAGAGTAACAATTTTAATGAATAAAACTTTTATAACTTTTCCATCGTTTTTATATAAAACTACAAATCTAAATAATAGGAGAACTATTAATTTGATTGAATAGATAACCGCTATCTGGAATGTATCATCCAATCTTAATTGCTAATTTCTTTGTTAAAAAAGGTATCGATGTCGGTGAGCCTATAACTCAAATGAAAGTTCAAAAACTGGTATATATTTCCCATGGTTGGTATATGGCGGCAACCAATAGACCTCTTATAAGTTCAGTGGTAGAAGCATGGAAGTTTGGACCCGTTATTCCTGAGCTATATCATGCATTAAAGGCTTATGGAAATGAACCAATAACTAATTTAATCCCTATTGGTTCACA
This sequence comes from Fulvivirga sp., assembly GCA_028280565.1. Classification (GTDB taxonomy): domain Bacteria; phylum Bacteroidota; class Bacteroidia; order Cytophagales; family Cyclobacteriaceae; genus Fulvivirga. The sequence continues at coordinate 11,546 of JANQLQ010000054.1, read as the reverse complement.
ATCTTTTCAAAGAATATTGAATGAGATTCGAGATATTAAAGATGAAAATCGGCAGTTTTTGGAAAAGGTTTGGAGTATTTATGGCAAATTTACTGCAATTTATCTATCGGAACTTACTCATCAAAAAGACACTCCTTGGGATAAAGTGGCTAGTTCTTGTGATTATGAATTGCCTATGAATAAGGATATTGATAATGATTTGATCAAAGAACACTACTATTCATTATTGACCGAGTCAAATACTGCTTGAGGTTTGAAATCCATCCAGGAATTCTTAAGGGATCTCGAAAAAGCAGCCTCGTTAGAAAGAGAGAAGTATCTTGTTGAAGAAGCTGAAACAGACACTTTCACCAAAAGTGAGTTAAAAGAGTATGACATCAGAAAGCTTCAATATGCAAGCGAAGAGCAAAATATAAAAGAAAGGAAAAAGTATGCAAAGCATATATTCTACCTGATCACCTGCTGGCTCGCAATCATATTATTGATAGTTTTCTTCCAGGCTGTAAAAAAAGTACCCTTCACCTGTGTTCCATTTGAATTATCGGAAACTGTGCTGATAACGCTAATAACAACCACAACTGCCAATATAGCAGCTTACTTTCTTGTTGTAACTAAGTACTTGTTTCCGAACTCTAAATAAAAGCTTAGGAATTAAAAGATTATTCTTTGACCTTGTAGCGATTCTTATAAAAACCCATTTGTAAAGATTCTATTTTTTATTCGAGTTGGCCGACTGGAGAGGTGAGTATTTGTTTATAAGCCTAGATAAGCGCTGTATCCGATCCTTTTTTGATGACTGATACTAATGGTGATTTATTTGATTTTTACAATCGTAACTAAAAATGGTTTTAGTTTGAATCAAAAATCAGTAAGCAAATAAAAAACACACAAATCATTGGCTAACAATACCTTACAATCCCTCTAAAACACTTCTATAAAGCGTGACCATCTTCAACGCATTTAAAACTCATTGAGACACCTTGTCCAGGAACACCAAGAAAATCATTTAATTTGCAGGGCATAAATCCCATCACTTACTAAATGTCTCTCTTTAAGGACCCTGTACAGTTTGAGATTGCGTATAAGCAGTTTTTCCCTATGCTCACGGGGTTTGCTTTTCGTTATGTAGAGGACAGGGATGTTGCAGAGGATATCGTGCAGGAAGTTTTCAGTAAGACCTGGCATCAATCGGAGCGTATCGAGATAAGGACCAATGTCAAGTCATACCTGTTCGGGGCAGTCCGAAATGCATGCCTCAACCACCTGAAGCATCAAAAGGTGGTAGAAACGTACGCTAAGGAAGCAACTGGACATCAAGCACCGGACCAGGCGGCATTTATGGAGATGGACGAGCTGCAGGAAAAAATCAACCAGGCGCTGGACCAGCTCCCGGAAAAACGCCGGCAGATCTTTGAGCTTAGCCGCTTCGAGGGAAAAAAGTACCACGAGATAGCCGAAGAGTTGGATATCTCCATTAAAACGGTGGAAACACAAATGAGCAGGGCATTGAAGGTGATCAGGAAGGTACTGGGGTCGTATTGGGTATATTTGATCATTTTCTCATGGATACTATTGCTCGAAGCCTGTAGGGGTAAAATTTAAAGTAGTTGTCGAAAAATCAAACAGGTGAATTTAGACCGAGACGATATAGAAATTGAAGAGGTACTCTACCGGTACTTCCAGCAGGAATTAACCGCGACAGAAAGGTCCGAGGTGGAGGCCTGGTGCGCCCGTTCGCTGGAAAATCAACGGCTGTTTGATGAAACCAAAATTATGTTGCTGGATCTTAAAGGGATGGCCTACTATAAAAGCACGGAACCGCTGGAGGTGGACCAGTCATGGGAAAAGTTCAAAACGGACCATAAGGTCAAGGATATACGTACCGCGCCACCGAGATCCTTCACTTTCCTCAAATATGCGGCAAGTATTGTGATAATAGCTTCAGCGGTTTTCGGTATTTATTATTACCAAAACCGGGTGGAAGAGGTGACTATAGCAGGTACCGACCAGATCGAGGAGATCAACCTGCAAGATGGGTCGCTGATTTCTCTGAATGAAGGAGCGCGTATTGAATACCCGCAGCCTTTCCAAAACGAAGAACGGCGACTGAAGCTGGCAGGGGAAGCCTACTTCGAGGTGGAGCGTATACCTAAAAAGCCTTTCGTAGTGGAGGTAGGTGATGCCGAGGTGAGGGTGCTGGGCACAAAATTTTTCATTAACCGGCCTAACGAAAAGGATATCCATGTGCAGGTGGTAGAAGGAAAGGTGCTGGTTTCCTACAAGGACCTGCACCAAATCATAGGGGCCGGGAAGTCCGTCACACTGGACCTGCAAAACGAACGCCTTACCGAAACCCAAGATGAGACCGGCGTGGCCTCTTTCTGGAAGACCCGCAGGCTGGTTTTCAGGCTCACCTCACTGGCAGATGTGATCGATGTTGTAAACGAGGCATACAACGCATCCGTCCGACTGGAGGGATCTACCGAAGGTTGCGCTCTTACCGTAACGTTTGACAACGAAGAATTTGAAAATGTACTAGAGGTCATTTCAAGTACATTGAATTATGAACTAACAGGGGACCAGGGGACCTACATTTTAAAAGGGAATGGCTGCCAGTAAAATCACCTTACTGGGCATTTTTCTTTCGGCTTCCATTTTTCTTTATGGGCAGTCGGCGAACGACGATCAAAAAATCACCATCTCTTTCAATAATGAACTACTGCAAGAGGCTTTGCTCAGGCTCGACGAAATTTCCGATCACCAGCTTTCATACAACCCGAAGGTGCTGCCCCCCGGCGTGGTTCTTAACCAGTCATTCGAATCGAAAGGCACGGAAACTATTCTCAAGGAGATTTTAGGCCATACCTTGGAGCTGAAGCAGATCGGCAACTACATCATTATCCAGAAAGCCGAACCCGCTAAAAAGAAAAAAGCTGCCTTCCAGATCAAAGGAGGCATACAAGATGCGGCTACCGGGGAAGAACTTAAGGACGTATCCATATACGAAGTTAACTCACTACAGTCTACCCTGTCCAATGCGAAGGGTGAATTCACCCTTGAGGCAGAGACACATTTCGAAGAGGCTACCTTTGTCATCAGTAAAAGGTTTTACCAAGATACCGTAATCCGGGTAAGCCAGCTTCGCACCCTCGACAGTCCCATTACACTTAAGGAAGAAAAGATAACCAAAACCAGGAGGTCGATCCGTGAGCGGGTGAGTGTATTGCCCAGCCGGCTTGCCAAATTTTTTACGTCGGATAAGAGCCGCAAGAATGCACAGAATGTAAACTTTGTGGATACGCGGCCGTTCCAGCTTTCATTGGTCCCGTCCATTGGCACTAACCGGGGGCTAAGCGGCCAGGTCAAAAATAGGTTTTCCCTTAACCTCATGGCGGGGTACGCCTACGGGGTACGCGGGGTGGAAATAGGTGGAATTTACAACATCGACAGGGAAGAAGTAAGGGGGATCCAGTTTGGGGGCTTTGGCAATACAGTAGGAGGAGAAGTACACGGACTACAGGCCGGTGGATTTATCAACACTACCAAAGATTACGTGAATGGCGCGCAGATCGCTGGGTTTATTAATGTAGCCTCCGACAGCGTTAACGGGTTCCAAATGGGCGGGTTCACGAATGTGACGAAAGAAATGAGGGGGCTCCAAATTGCAGGGTTCAATAATCACACCCGTAGCATGAAAGGCTCCCAATGGGCTGGGTTCATTAACACCACCAAGCGTATGGATGGGCTTCAAATAGCCGGCTTCATGAACGTGGCAAAAGAGGTAAGAGGGGTCCAGTTCAGCCTAGTGAACATAACCGATTCCGTGGCCTCGGGGGTCCAGTTGGGTTTTGTCAACATCAGCAAGAAAAATGGGTTCATTTCACCCGCACTGGAATCGGATGATGTGGTTCCCTATCGATTGTCCTTCAGGTCAGGTCTTGACCGGTTCTACTCGGTGCTGTCGGCAGGTATCCGTGGGGACGAATATTGGAGCTACGGGGTGGGTTTTGGCTCCCGGCTGTTCCTCTTCAATTCGCCTGCCTTTTTCATCAACCCGGAGCTCAGGTGGTTTAACCTGTCCGAAGGCCGGGGAAGGGAAGATGAAAATAATTACCTTTTCAGGTTCAATTTCAACCTGGGCTACCAGGTCTTTAAGCGTTTGTCAATCACCACGGGCCCGTCCCTCAATTTCTATTCGACCAACCATTTGGACGAATCAGGCATGCCGGTTATTGACATTGCCAGCAGCCCTATTTTGGATCGATCTTCCGGCAGCAGCCGGCACCAGCTATGGATCGGTTATACGGTCGGTATTGGGTTTTAAAAAAATTTAAAAACCTGTCGGGGTAAAACCGGTTTGAGGTTCCCCAGCTTCAAAAACAGGTTTAAAATGAAAACTCAAAATCGTTATTTTTATTTTTATTACATAGTCTTCTACCTGCTTGCTATCATCGGGTACTCACAGGAAACCCAAAACACAGATACGAGGACTTTTCAATTATCATTGGTTCCGCCTATTGGAACCAACGGGTCACTAAGCGACCAGGTCAGCAATAAAATCTCTCTTAACCTGGTAGCAGGACACGCTTACGGGGTTGAAGCCGTGGAAGTTGGCGGCTTTTACAATAGGGTGAAGAAAGACGTGCGTGGCGTACAGGTAAGCGGCTTTGGCAACCAAGTAGGTGGAGAGGTGGATGGGCTGCAGTTGGGCGGGTTCATCAATATCAACAAAGGACAGGTGCACGGGGCCCAGGTCGCGGGGTTTTTAAACCTCGTTTCCGACGGTGTTAAAGGATGGCAACTGGGTGGATTTACCAACATTTCAAAAGCAACCCAGGGATTGCAGGTAGCCGGGTTCAATAATCACAGCGAAGGTACGGAGGGCATTCAGCTGGCCGGCTTTACCAATACCTCCGGGGATCTCGATGGACTCCAGCTGGCCGGTTTTGTTAATGTAGCCAAGGAAGTAAAGGGTGTACAGCTCAGTATTGTAAACATAGCGGATAGTGTAGCGTCGGGCGTACAGTTCGGCCTGCTCAACATCTCGAAAAAGAATGGGTTCATTTCCCCGGCCATTGAATCCGATGATGTAATCCCTTATCGGCTGACTTTCCGGTCAGGCCTTGACCGGTTTTATTCCCTATTGACGGCAGGCATGCACGGGGACGATTACTGGTCTTATGGTGCAGGATTTGGCTCAAGGGTATTCCTCTCCCATAAAAGGGCGCTATTCATTAACCCCGAGCTGGGCTGGCATCATATCCATAAAGATCGGGTCAAGCCAGGTGAAAACAGCCACTTGGTAAAACTCAATTTGAATATTGGCTACGCGCTTTTTAAGCACCTGTACATTACCGGCGGTCCTACGCTCAACCTTTACATAAGCAGCCGATTGGATGAAACGGGCAAGCCAGTGATCGATATCGCCAATGATCCCTTCTGGGATGAAAAAAGAGGCAGGAACCGGTATCAAATGTGGATTGGGTACACCGTCGGCATCGGGTTTTAACCTGGATTCAATGCCGTTGAGTTAAGCGTACCCATCGCACCTCTTACGTCTAAGGCGCAATCCACCGCGCGGTGGGTTCCCCTTTAGGGATTTAGGGGTGAGCACTGGCCTTAATTAAACGGCATTGAATCCCAGGGTTAACAGGTCTTTGACCAAAAAAGAAAAAAAATAAAAAAAGATGCCAGGGTAAAACCCGGTCAAGGTTCCCCAGCTTCAAAAACAAACTCAAAATGAAAATTCAAAATCGTTTCTACTTTATTTTTCTCGTGGTGTTCCTTCTTGTTTCCTCGCCAGGATACCCCCAGCAGATCACCCAAAACATCAAAGGACAGATCCTGGACCAGGATTCGAAATCGCCACTTATCGGGGCCACTGTAGTGGTGCTGGGCTCAAATCCCATCCTGGGGGGAGTCACGGATGCCCATGGATTTTTTAAGATCACGGGTGTGCCCATTGGCCGGGTCAACCTGAAAGTAAGCTATATTGGCTATGAAGATAGGATGATCCCTAACCTTTTAGTCAACTCATCAAAAGAACTTATGCTGGATATTACCCTGGAAGAGTCTTTTGAGCGCTTGGATGAAATCGTGGTCACGGGGCAAAAAGATAAATCCGAAGTACTCAACGAGATGTCGCTGGTAAGCGCCCGGGCTTTCTCCGTGGAGGAGACGAAGCGGTTTGCCGGCTCTTTTAATGACCCGGCCAGGCTGGCTTCTGCCTTTGCCGGTGTGGCGAATTCGCCCGAAGGGAACAATGATATCATCGTGCGGGGTAATTCTTCCAAAGGTATCCTGTGGAGACTGGAGGGTGTGGAAATCCCCAACCCCAATCATTTTGCCAATGACGGGGCTACGGGCGGTCCCATCAATGCCCTAAGCAGCAACATGCTCAGCGATTCGGATTTCATGAGCGGGGCATTTGCGCCGGAATATGGCAATGCGCTCTCCGGGGTATTTGACATGAAACTAAAAAGGGGCAATTATGACCGGCCTGAATATACCGCCGGCTTAAGTACCCTGGGCATAGACCTGGCCGCGGAAGGCCCGCTCAATTCAAAAGGCGGGTCATACATCGCCAACTATCGATACTCATCACTGGACCTGATCGACAGGGCCGGGGTGGTTGATTTTGGGGGAGTGCCTCGCTACCAGGACCTCACCTACAATATTTACTTACCCTTGAACAAACGACATTTCCTGTCCATGTTTGGGCTCGGGGGCGTCAGCAGCATTTCCACGGTAGACGAGGATGACGACACCGAGGAAAACCTTACGCGCAACACCTTTGAAGCTTCAATGGGTACCGTGGCCTTTATTCATAACTTCCTGGTCTCAGGTAATTCCTACCTGCGGTCTTTCGTGTCCCTTTCACGGACCACATTGGAATCCGACTCCGATCTGCCCACCGCATTGAACAATGATCAATTCTTTAATGTATTCAATGATGATTTTACAAGAACCTACGTGCGCGCCGGCTCTACGTACGGTCATAAATTCAACTCGAGGAATAAAGTGGAGGCCGGGTTTATTTACAATCGCATTGGGTACGACATGGTCCAGAATGCATGGAACTATGAAAGAGATCAAATAGAAAATGAACTCAGCGACGATGGGTCCACGGAACGCCTGCAGGCCTTCGCCACCTGGAAATTCAGGGTTTCCGAAGACATGACCATGACCAGCGGGGCGCATTTCAACGGGCTGACACTTAATAACTCGTGGTCCTTTGAGCCGCGGCTGGCCTTCAGGTGGGATTTTACCGAAGGAAAAGCCTTGAGCTTCGGGGGCGGCCTGCATAGCAAAATGGAAAGCCCGGCCGTCTACCTTTGGAGGTTTGAAGACGAAAACGGCTCTTTCACCCAGCCTAACAAGGACCTGGAGATGTCAAAAGCCGCCCACATAGTTTTAGGATACGATCAACGGCTAGGGCCTCACACCCATTTCAAATCGGAGATCTACTACCAGCACTTATACGATTCGCCGGTGGAAGATGATCCTAACAGTACCTATTCCTTGTTAAATGAGACCGAGCAGTACAGCCCCAGGAGGCTTGTAAATGATGGCACTGGCAGAAATTACGGGGTGGAGTTGACATTAGAGCGGTACCTGCACAAGGGATTCTATTACCTTACTTCTGCTTCCATTTTTAGGTCATTTTATACCGCTAAGGATGGCATAGAGAGGGAAACCGCCTATGCCGGTGATTATATTTTCAACTTTCTCGGCGGAAAGGAATTCAGCATAGGCCAAGCCGAAAAAAACCGTGTACTGTTCATCAATGCCAGGATCTCTTTGATCGGGGGCAGCAGGTATACACCCGTTAACCTCCAAGCTTCTAGGGAAGCGGGCGAAGAGATCCTCCAAGAGGATAGGCCCTTTTCAGCCAAATCGGACAACCTATTCTTTCCTAACCTGGCCATCGGCATTAGGAGGAACCGGCCCAAGTCTACACACGAGTTTAAAATTGATGTGCAGAATGTAACGAACAATGCAGCAGTGGTGCAAGAATACTACATCCAACAGACGCAGGAAATTGAAGAGCTACCGCAGCTAGGGACTTTCCCAACCATCTCGTACACCATTAATTTTTAAAGCGGGCATTAATGTTCGCATTAGCGGGAAAGATCCAAAGTTCTCGACCCGTAAAAGCCAACTGCTAAAAAGTAGTTGGCTTTTACTTCCTGTACTGAACTGCTGGTTTCCAGCCTTCACAGTCGCGGAGCTACGGAGCCCAGCGACTGTTCTTGGGGAGCAGCCCCATGTACAATAAACAACACGTTCACTCTTCCAGTATGGCCTTTAACTTTTCCAGCTTCTTGGTATACCGGTCATGCTCACGGAGCTGTCGCTCGCTGTGGGCCCAATAGAAGCACTCCCCCAGCTGGTGCAAGGCAAAACAGGTATCCTGCACGTCATGGGTAGGGACCATTTCTTTTTCCAGGTAATGGAGGTAATAGACGGCCCGGTTCAGGTCACGGCTTATGGTGGCGTAGTCGCCTAGGTATATACCGTTAATATGTTCAAAGAGGTTTTCGAGGTCTTTCTTTTTTATGTTTTTCATTGGTAAAGGGTTTGGGTTTGCGCACCTCCCCTTTAAAAGGCGGTGCGTGGTACTGTTACTGTCCCTGCTCTGAGGTCCGCAAAAACCTTATGGAAAGACAGAACAGCCCACGCACCATATAGCACACGGGCTCTTGCTATCCTTATTCTTTCCATATAAAATTTGCGATTCCAGAGCAAAGAATAAGGCTTAAACAGCCGTGGATAATGATTCGTACCTACGAAGGTACGTTTTTGAGCTGTTCTGTAATGGTTAAGGGCTTCGATTTTTAGAATTCATTATTTATTTATCTAGAGATCAATGCTTTAGCTGCTTTTAGTCCTTTAAATGGATGAAAACATCTTTAATTAAGATCAAAAATACAATTAAAGAGATAGGAAAGCAAATACTTTGACTTATAAAAGCTTTTATCATCCTACTGGCTACCTTTATGCTCTGAAAAAGAGATCGATGACCCATTATACACGACTTGGAAAATACTTTAACAAAAAGTCAGTCAACAAAGCAGAAGTATCAAGGAAAACAGGACTGAACAAAACGAGAATCGCCGAACTGGCCACATTGGAAAGGGCTAAATTGCGTTATGATGAGCTTTATCTCATTGCTTTGGCAATTGACGTAGACCCCTGCGAAATGCTGGAATACTTATGCGAAGGTTTAAAGTTAAAAGAATGACCAAAGAATGAGTTTTATAATATCTCCCTGTATTACCTGGTTATAAAAAACAAAAAAGACAGCCGCTCGCGTTTTTCGCGAGTGACGACTATCCCTGCGGCCTCCCGGCCGGCTTCCACACAAAACCCTGGTCTTAGGTTAAGCGCAGCGGTCCTAAGACCTATCCATTGGGGTAGAGCATCCGCTCGATTTACCATGAAGCCGGTAATTTTCGATCTTTATAGTAAAGACTCTTTATCCAAGTGCCCTATGCCAGGTAAGGGTTTTTTATGCATCACCTCCAAACTTATGAGTTGCTGTTTTAACCCAAAGGCTGGATCAAGTTCTTAGTAATGGAAGGATAGGTTGAAATGTAACGTAGGTCATATTACTTCGCCGAGCGGACGCTCTTGGTGATTTGTGGTCTTAGGACCGCTACGCTTAACCTAATACCAGGGGTGGGCAAAGAATAAGGCTTAAAAAGGCGTGGATAATGAGTCGTCCCTGTGAAGGTACGTTTTTGAGCTGTTCTATGATCTTAGGGGCTCCTGTTTTTGTCGTTCATAATTTGGGTGTTGTATTATTAAAGGATCAAATTTTAAAAGAAGTGTCAGCGAGTTTTTGATATTACCGGTAGCTAATGTCCAGCCTAGCGTTTTGTTATAAAATGAACTAGTAGTTCTAAAATATAGTTTTTATATTCTGAATTATAGAACAATAATATAAATAATGTGAATCAAAACAAAACAATCGCCTTAATTTCAGATCAAACCACTTGATCATTTATATTTACAAGCTATTTAAAATAATATGAAGACATGACTAAACTTGGTGAGTACCTGGCTAAAAAGTCTGTAAATAAGGCCGAAATCGCTAGGCGGACGGGTCTTAACAAAACAAGGATGACGGAACTCACAACACTTGGAAGCACCAAGCTAAGGGCAGATGAGCTATATTTGATAGCGCTCGCTATTGATGTTGATCCTTGTGAAATGTTGAAAGAGGTCTGTGGACACCTTCAATTACAACAGTAATTTACCGCTGCGCTTAACCTAATACCAGGGGTGAGATTATTCTTTCATAAGTGCGCAAATGATTTGCATTTGGTACTTTTAACGAATGGACGAACGCATTAACAAGATCAAAGAGGTCTTGGTAAGGGAAGGTATGAGTCAAAAAGAACTGGCTTCCCGCTTGAACAAAAATGAGCACACCGTTTCCAACTGGTGTATCAATAAATCACAACCTCATCTGAAAGAACTGAAAAAAATTGCAGGGATCTTGGATATTGATATTTGCGAATTGTTGGTTTCTACCAAATAGGTTGACTTCAATCAAAGTGGTATTATCCTTCTATCCCTCATCAAAAACGAAAAAACCTCTTTATCGTCATTCCTGCCGGCCTTGCCGGGTGAGCGATGTGCGAGAGCAGGAATCTGCTGTGTCGTTGAACGTGAACCTTCTTTTTAAGTATACTGGGTTTTCGTTTCACGACTTCCTATCCACTGGGGTAGAGCGTCCGCTCGGTTTACCATGAAGCCGGTAGTTTTCAATTTGTACATTAAAGAAATTTTATTCACTGCCCTATTTCAGACAAGCATTATTTTTATTCATTACCTACAAACTTGGCAGTTGCTGTTTTGGCCTGTAGACTAAGCTAAGTTCCGAGCCATAGAATGTTTGGTTAAGATGGAAGTGTGGGTCATATTACTTCGCTGAGCGGACGCTCTTGATCATTTGGGGTCTTAGGACCGCTGCGCTTACCCTAAGACCAAAGGTGGAGCATGGTGTGTTTGGAAATATTGACTCTACCAATAACATATTTTTTCTCTTTCGTCATCGCGAACCCCGTGTGTTGGCTACGGCAAGGCGTGAAGCGATCCCCTGCTCGTGGAACGAGAACAGGATCCCTTCGATCACACACGAGAAGGGGGCAGCTTCGCAACCCACCCACAAACTACACCAGCCTCGCGCCATAGGCGTCCCTTCGGGGCTGTGACGATTGTTTTTCCCTTTTTGTCATTTTAAACCCAAAGGCTGGACTAAGCTCCTAGTAATGGAAGGCGTAGTTGAAATATAATACGTAGGTCATATTACTTCGCCGAGCGAACGCTCTTGGTGATTTGGGGTCTTAGGATCGCTGCGCTTAACCTAAGACCAGGGGTGATATTATCCTTCTATCCCTCATCAAAAACGAAAAAACCTCTTTATCGTCATTCCTGCTGGCCTTGTAGGGTGAGCGATGCGCGAGAGCAGGAATCTGCTGTGTCGTTGAACGTGAACCTTTTTTTGAATGTACTGGGTTTTCGTTTCACGACTTCGC
>JANQLQ010000040.1 GCA_028280565.1 Fulvivirga sp. | reverse complement strand
GTTGCTGGCGCCCTTTTCTTTTGTTTCGTTTTCTTTTGGGCGTGCAAAAGAAAATGAAAACTGGACTTAGAACCTCAAAATCACGCGTATACTGCTCATTTCGAGGCTCCCAGTACCCGAAACATCCGAAAAATATAGCTTAACTTTCCAAAATCAAACGTTTTACAATCAACGCTAATTTTCAAGAAAGCCCTATTTTTACGGTCCTTTTCTCAAAATCGATAGTCAGCAATAATACAATCGACATCCTCCCTTGCATCTACTGCCCTTTACCTAGTGCTGACTGGTCGAAAACTTACCAACACTACAAAACAGGGTGCATCATCTAATCCTACCCGCCATTTGAGACTTAACTTCACACTAAGAAGTGACCAGCCAAGATGTTTGATCTACATTCCATTGCTACAGATCTTCGCCTTGGCTTTTTTAGCTGGTTTGATGTCTTTTTGAATGGCTTTTTCGAGGTCATTACAAGCCTTGAGATCATCCCCCAGCTGGTGATAGACCAATGCCCGGTGGTACAGCGCGATCCCATACCCCGGCCGGAAAAGTAATGCTGCCTGGTAATCATTCAATGCTTCTTGGTATAACTCCAGCCGGTAAAGCGTGTTGCCACGATTAAGATAAGCCTTTTCCAAGTCAGGCTTAAGTTCAATAGCCTTGGTATAGCTGCGGATCGCTCCCTTCCAACGCTTAAGTTTGGAAAGCGACAGGCCGTGATTCAGCCACGTTTCGGCGTCCGAATCATCGAGGGACAATGCATGGTCCAGGTCCTTAAGGGCAGCGGTAAAATGCCCTTGCCGGATACTACTGTAAGCTCTTTGGCGATAAGGATAAGGTGAATTAGGATTATCTTGGATGGCGCGGGTAAAATAATCATTAGCTCCTGACTCCTCTCCTTTCGATTGCATTAAAACGGCCAGGTTATACTCTGCCAGCGCATGCCCCGGGTACAGGTCAAGAGCTTTCAAATAGTCCTGCTCCGCTAAGGAAAAGTTGCTCTTCGCCTGGTACACAAGACCACGGTTGATATAGTACCCGGGCTCCTGCGGCCGCAGATACAGTGCCGAGTCGAAGTAAAGAAGTGCCCGGTCGTAGTTCTTTTGCTCCTTCTCTATCATTCCCAAGTACTGGTAGATCTCCGCACTATTGTCACTCTGAACGGTGCTTACACCGTCAACACCACCCCCGTACTTCGAACGTTTAAAAAGAAGGGCATTCGTCTCTCCTCTCGGCATGGATCTCAAGCTATAGAAATCCTTTCGAGCAGCATCGTATTTTTTCAGCTCATAATTTAAGATCGCCCGGGCATGAAGCCCCCTGCTGTGCAAGGGGTCCAGTTCTAGCAAGATATTATAATCCGTCAAAGCACTTTCGAACTTTTTTAAGGCCGCCTTCGCAGCCCCACGATAGTAGTAAGCTTCAGCAAAAGAGGGTTTATGATAGAGGAATTCATCCAGCTTTTCCAATGCCAGGGCATACTCCATCTTATCCCACGCCACCAGCCCGGATTGGTAGAGGCTATCTACAGGGCGAGAGACCTGCGCGATTAAGCCGGTTTGAAAGGTTATAAAAACCGTGAGCGCTAGTAGTTTAAAATAGTACATATGACTCTATGAAGATAACCATATTTCACCACCAAAGAAAGAATACTCGTCCATTCAAAAACCTTCACTGGCGTTACAAACGCCCAGCTCAAGCATCCTTGTTAAAAACAAGGACGAGTGGCATTGGAGTTCAGGAGGCGTATGGCTTTAAGCCATACGCCTCCTGAATGGTATTTTAGAGTCCGCAGGGATATGGCCAAAGCCATATCCCTGCGGACTCATCCTTCGTTTGCAACGAGGATGAACGAGGTTTGCGTTTGTAACGCAACACACATTTTCTTAATTTGCTACCTAAAACACCCCCAAAAATGTCCGGAGACCAATACCGCATCAAAGATCAACATGCTTGCCATTTCCTTACCCTTACCGTCATCCATTGGATAGACATTTTCACCCGGGTGGAATACAAAGACATCATCGTAGACTCCTTAAACCATTGCATAAAAGCCAAAGGCCTGGAGCTATACGCCTGGGTGATCATGACCAACCACATTCACCTCGTGGCTAGGACAAATCCACCGCACAGGATGTCAGACTTCCTCCGGGATTTCAAGAAGTTCACCTCTAAAAAAATCATAGAAGAAATGGCACAGGTACACGAAAGCCGGAGAGAGTGGCTGCTGGACAAATTCTCCTTCGAGGCCCGCCGTACCGGCAGGGCCATGTACTACAAGCTTTGGAAGGATGACAACCATGCTTTGGATCTAGATAATCATGCCATCGATATAATACAAAAGATCGATTATCTACATGAAAATCCCGTGAGAGCCGGGTGGGTCGAGTATCCCGATCATTATCTCTATGGTAGCGCAAGGGATTACAGCGGCAGCCAAGGCTTGGTCCCTATTGTAGTGATATAAACTGGTATCACGAACACTTTCTATTCCTTACCGTCGCAACCTTTGCCGCAAATGAAAACGCAAACGAAGATTCATAATCTAAGTTTAAGGGTTCCCTATACAACTCACTGCTGTTAAGCCAAGACTAACGCTCACCTCTAAAAGCCCCTAAAAGGGAACCCAACCCCACAGTGAATTGCCCTCTCTAGGAATGAGTGGTGCGATGGGTACACTTAACTTAATGACATTTTTACACAATTCGGAGTATCAGAAACTTTTAAAAAGAGGAATTGTTTTCAAGCAATACAGTATTCCATGAACAAAGTAAAAGATTTCAACAAGATAAAAGACTACCTTGATTCAGTGAAGCTCAACTTAGATCAGAAGCTCCCTGACTTTATGATCTATGATTTTGATGAGCTTGCCGAAGACGTTGAAATGGAAATTAAGGGATATCGTCATCATTTTTTTGAGATCACCTTAGAAATCACCAATGGTTGCCGTTTCAACGTGGATAATTTCAAATTCCCGTCAGAGGGCAGCCGGATTTCTTTTATTAGTCCTCGAAGGTTACAATCGGTCCATGTACACCCGGAATTTTCAAGTACCTCCAAAGGTTTTACCTTATTTTTTAACCCCGAATTCATCCACACCCACTTTGCCAGCAATAACCTACTGAAAGACTTCAGCTTCTTTAAGCATTCACTCTCACCAATGGTTCGTCTTGAAAACAAGTTATTGGCAGAATTAACAGATGTATTCCAAAAAATCCACTACGAATACAACGAATACGGCACTCAGAGCAGGGACATCATTAAATCCTACCTCGATATAATTCTGCATAAAGGAAGACATCACTACACTTGGACCCAACCTTTAGACCTGGCCAACTGCCGGGAGCTAGAAATAGCCAGCAGCTTCGAGGTATTCTGCCAAGAAAACTACTTGGACTACCATACCGTAAAGGAGATAGCTTTAGAGATAGGGCTTTCCGCGAAACATCTTTCAGAAACCATAAAAAAAGTAACGGGTAAAAAAGCATTGGAAATATTAAACGAGTACAAGCTGAATTATGCAAAGGCCCTTTTGTCCCATACTCAACTTACCCCAACGCAAGTAGCTTACGAGCTTAATTTCGAAAACCCGGGGTATTTTTTTACATTCTTCAAAAGACTGACCGGCCTTACCCCCGTACAATTCCGACAATTTTAAACTCAATCCCTACTTTTTCAAAGCCTTAACGCAGCCTTGATGATTGACTTTTGCACAAAAATCAAAGGCAATGCGTTTATTTTCTTTAATGGTTCTTTTCGCGCTGGTGATCAAGGTCTTGCCAGCCCAGATCCCTACCCAGGTCTTCGCAGGGCATGAAGCTACTGAATTTAACTTCATGTGGAATGGATACTTAGACAAAAAGGAAAAATTCACCCTTTTTAACTTTACTTTCTTCGAAACCGATTACAATGAACAATCGAACAATACCTACGAGATCTACCAGGTGATCATTTACAACCTTAATAAGAAGTGGGGTGTTGCGGGGGGTGGTCGGTTCATTGGCAATGAGTTTATTTCCGAAGCTGCCCTTTCTTTCCAAGCGTTCGGAAAAGATTTATACCTCAACTTATTCCCATCGGTCCGCTACACCCCCTCCCTTGAAGAAGCAGGATATAGTCTTTTTGGGATGGTCATTTACACCCCGAAACTCAACGATAAATGGTCTTTTTTTAACCAAGTCATTTTCGAACCTCTTTTTAATAATGAAGGTCACGTGTTCAGCTACCAACAATTGCGCATAGGGTTAGGGTATCGATCTGCTTTTCAATTTGGACTGGGGGCTAACCTCTCGCAGGTCGGCGATTCGTTTGAGAATGAGACCAACTTGGGGGTCTTTGTTCGGAAAGAGCTTTAAACCTGGGCTCTATACCATTTGGTTAAAGCTTACGCTCACCCCTAAATCTAAAAGGGAGCCAGCCATGCCCTAGATTACTCCTTTGGAGGTGAGAGGTGCAATAGGTAGGCTAAATTAACGATATTAAACCCGGGTTAAACTGACCAAGATATTGACCTCATTTATTCTACACTTATGGAAGGATCAAAAACAGGAACTATGACAGACTTAAGCATGAAAAATATCCTTGTTATGGGAGCCAGCAGCGGTATAGGAAAGGCCGTGGCCGAGTACCTGGCTCCCAAAGTCAAAGAGCTAGTCACCGTATCTCGCTCGCCCTCCCCTCACGGCCAGTGGGTGCGAGCGGACGTGACAAACATTGAAGACATTGGTAATTTAAAGCAGGTGTTAAAAGACCGGGCAATCGATGCACTGCTTTACCTGGGAGGCACTTGGGAAAAGCACGCCTTTACCCCGGGGTATGACTTCGAAGCTTCTCCCGACGAAGAAACCCGACACATATTGAACGTAAACCTATTGGGACCCATAAGAATGATCCAAGCCTTACTGCCTAACTTGGGAAAATCAGGAAATCCAAAGATCATCCTTATGGGTGCGTTAGTAAGAGACCATCCATTCCAAGAGGTAGCTAATACAGCTTCCAAATTCGGTCTCGATGGTATCGTAAAGGCCATTCGCAGCACCGCAAAATTCAGAGAACGTAACATCGGGATCACCGTCATACATCCCGGGAATGTAGCCACCCCCGAGGTGCTGAACGACCTGCAAGATGCCGGGAAACCTCCAAGTTATGCCATCCCCTTGGCTGACATGTGCATGATGATGCATTGCCTGCTTTCACTTTCCAATCGTAGTAATATCAATGAAGTACGGATGGCATCTATGCTAGACCTGTAAAGGGTTTATGGCGTTACAAACGCCCGGCTCAAGCATCCTTGTTAAAAACAAGGACGAGTGACGTTAGGAGTTCAGAAAGCGTATGGCTAAAACCCATACGCTTTCTGAATGGTATTTTCGAGTCCAATGGGGCTATGGCTTGGCCATAGCCCCATTGGACTCATCCTTCGTTTGCAACGAGGGTGAACGAGGTTTGCGTTTGTAACGCAACACATCACATCAAAACTCTTTCTCACCAAACTCACTTTTAATAAACTTCGTCTTGTTTTTCGATTTATTGATCGTATAACTGAGGTTCAGCAAGATCATATCCACCTCGTATACATAATTAGTAGTAGTAAAAAACTCGCCCTCACGAGCTGTAGTGATCCGTTGCTCATTAGTATCAAGCAGCCCCATATCCATATTCAGCCATTGCAGCGTGGTCGCTAACCGGTCGTCGAGAAATGTTTTCCGCAAGGCTAGGTTAGGCGAAAAAAAGCGTGAGTCCTCTCCTTGCGCCGTATTACGGTCAGAGAGGTAATTAAGGGTCCATTGGATACTGAATGAACTCGAAAGGTCAAAAGTTGTATTCGCATTGATAGAATAGATCCAACTATTTGTATTGACCGGCCGGTCATCGAACGTGCCATCTATTTCATAGTGGTAAACATTTCCCCCGGCAAAGATCTGCCACCAAGGAAAAGGCCTGATCTCTGCTCCCATTTCCAAGCCTATGGATCTACCACGCCCCACGTTGGAGTAAATACGATTTAATATGGAATCATTAAAGACGGTGTTTACACGATTTACCAGGTTTTCCACATTTCTAAAATAGACATTAGCAAATAGCGAGTTATCCCCAAAGCCTTTGACCACCCCGAGTTCCACCAAGTCAATGAATTCAGGTAATAGTTCCGGGTCCCCTTGTTCCAGGGTTTCGGAGTGTTCCCGCTCGGGGAAGGGGTTCATTTTAAATGTGGTGGTACGTTCTACGCGACGGCTATACGCTGCTTTGAAGCTCAGCCCTTCATTGACCCGGTATTCGAGATTGGCAGTAGGGTAAGGTTCAACGAAATCGTAGAAATAAGTGGTATCTAATGTGCCCTGCCTATCTGCAAGGTCCAGCTCGCGATCCATGACCTCTATTCGCAAACCAGCGCCATAGCCCAGCCTCCCGATTGAACCTGTCAATACCCCGTAAACGGAATGTATCTGCCTCACCAAATCTACATTACTGGAAAACTCCGGCACCAATTCGAATACTCCTGTTTCGTTATTCCTGCGCTCGTAAACAAAATCACCGGTATGATCAAGGTTTCGGTACTGGTAGCCTGCCTCTATGGTACCAAAAGAAAAAGGCTTGGATTGATAGTCTACTTGCCACCGCACCCCGTGGAGTGGGTTATCATTGGTATTGAACTCATCTTGGTAGATCAAGTCGGTATTGGGAAAACCTATATTCCTGTTGGTGGTAGGGCCGCCCAGCATGGTGTATTCATATAAGAATGATGTGTATAATTTCGAACCGTTTTCAAAAAAATGGCTGTAGTCAAAGCTTCCCAGCACGAAATCACCACGGCGTATCCTTAGGTTTTCATTGAAATATTGAAGGGGATAAAGGCGTTCCCCATCGACTATCGCATGATTATCAAAGTAGAGGATATCGGCAGTGCGATCTTTACTGCGCTCACCGGCAAAAAAGCCCAAGCTAAAATTATTTTTCGGGTTGGGTGTATAATCTACAGTGAACCTCCCGGAGTAGTTCACCTCGTCAAAGCTTCGCTCACCATCCGAAGGAAGGCGGGTAAGTGTGTCTTGAATAACGGTAAAAACATCGCCTTCCCGACGGCCAGAAATATCATTACGCAAGTAACTCGCCCCAAAGGATATATCCCATTTCCCGCTATGATGATTAATGGTGAGGTCAGCGCCATACCGCTGTGCATAATCGGCATTATCATAATCCTGTATACTTGGGAACCCACCCCGGGTATTGACCTGCACATAAGTACCGTCAGTGGCCGACTTATCCATGATAATATTGATCATCCCGCCTTTGCCTTCAGGGTCATACTTAGCAGACGGTGCCGTGATCAACTCCACGTTTTTGACAGCGTTTGCAGGGATCTGGTTCAAAATGGCCTGGGCATCGGCTTGTAGCGGTTTTCCATTGATCATCACCACGAAACCCGATGAGCCTCTTGCCGTGATCTCACCGAGTGCATTTACATTCACAGAAGGCAGGTTCCTCAATACATCCGTGGCTGTACCGCCCATACTGGATTGGAATTTCTCCGCTTCAAATACCTGTCGATCCACCTTGTGGATCGCCGTCATTTTCTCACCAGTCACCTCGATCTCGTCTAAGAGCTTTTGGTTGGGGGAGATAACAATTGTACCCAAGTTCAGGCGCTCATTGTTTGCAAGGTCAATATTGCCAATGATTTTACGATTGTAACCTAAGAATTGAGCAATAAGATAATACTCCCCGGGCTTGATACCCGTAATGTTAAAATATCCTTCTCCTGACGTAATGGTCCCGGTGACAAGCACATCGTCTTGCTGGGCATAAAGAGCAACACTGGCATATCCTAACACCACGTTTTCTACGCTATCCATTAGGACACCCTCGACCGTGGCCTGCCCCATAGCAAGACCGGGAAGCAAGGAAATCCCTAGCACAAAAATTAACCTATTCATTGTCCAATTCATTTAACCGCTAAAAACGCCTATTGGATCTTATAAATGTGGTCATTTTTATCAAATGATGGTTAATTTTTCAATGCAACTCCGAGCGGTATTGTAACGGGGTCAATGTAGTAAGGGACTTAAAGAATTTCACAAAGTTTGAAGGATCGCTGAAGTTTAACCTGTACGCGATTTCAGAAATGCTCAAGCTCGTATGCGTTACCAAGTTTTTCGCCTCGATCAACACTCTCTCTTTGATAATGCTTAACGCGGATGTTTGAACGTTTTTTTGACAAATGGCATTGAGTCGGTGAATGCTAAGATTCATGAGGTCAGCATAGGCGGAAACATTCCTAAGATCAAGGTAGTTTTCATTCACCAGCGTTTTAAATTGGTAAAAAACAGTGGCCGAGGAAGAGTCCGCCGTTAACGCATGATTCTTAAGATTCAGCATTTTCAAAAGGATCAAGTTAAGATGGGCATCAAGAACCTCTTGCTGTTGATGCGACTTATAGGCCTTGTAAAACTCTTCTACTTGCAGAAGCAGGCTGGGGTCTTCCTGGTGATCAAAAATACCTGGTACCATGAAAAGCCTGCTCAATGTTGAAGAATACGAGTCCATGAACTGTTCCTTAAACAGGATCACAAAGCCTTCGGGCACCTGTGAAAAATCCCAGCAATGTACCTGCCCGGGCTTCAGGTAAAAGCCTACAGTTGGCCTGACTTCGAAAACGTGATCGTCAATAGTATGTGTACCAGAACCCCTGGAAAGGAAGATCAATTCATGGTAGCCGTCATGCTTATGAGGTTGGGTAGGTTTGATCACACGCTTCATCATAGAAGCTTTCACCAACCGATCATCCTCCATTTTTTTCTTTACATTTATCATAGCGGGTTATCCACGAATCTATGAGTAAGAAGCCATAGAAGGCTCAAAAAACAGCAAAACCAGGAGATTTCCCAAGTGTAGTAGAGGCAAATCAATACAGTAAATTCAAAAATCTAAAACAACGGCCAAGGGTGTTTTACTCATGGTGGCTGAGCAAGTAGGGTTTCAACGATCGTTGGAAACAACAAAACTACTACCACAAGGCCATTCCGGACTTATTGCAGTGTAACAGAGAGAATACCCAGGATCTGCTATCTCGCTGGACGGAAGCTCCATGGTCCATTTCTAAGTACTCTCCCCTGCACCAGTAAAAGCTCGTTAACCGACTCGACGGAACCCGGCTATACACGTCGACAAGGCTAACACACGGCCTGCAATGATATTTAAGATGTAGGTTAAAATGTTGAGTAACATTCCCTGGAAAGCTTAAATAAGCTCGCCCTAGGTTCATCCGGCCTGATTTGTCAAGTTAATGCTTACTGTTTTAGTTTGTGAGTCTTTGTAAAGGCCTGTGAAATCAGAAACATGAAAATTGAACGATACAATATTTCTCACCGTTAACCTTAAGCTATGCAAATAGCTAGGTTAAACCTGTTGTTATTTTTTTCATGCGTCTATTGTCCAAGCAAAATACCTCAAAACAAAATGAACGTGATAAATGATTGTTAAACCAAGCTTAAAACAAAAATGCCCTCGAAATTTGCTAGAACATTAAAGAACAAAACAGATTCGGAGCTATTAGAATACCTCAACAATAGGAATTTATACCAGCAGGAGGCAATCTTGTCCGTTATTGATGAACTTGAATCAAGAGGCAAGTCAAATTCAAATTCGAACGCGATAAAGACAGAAATCAATGATGAGATTGAATTAAAAGAAACTGCAAGAGAAAGCAACAAAGCACATTACCAGGTTGCCAAAGATCTTCCTATCTCAATTTCAAGTGCGGTGAAAGTAATTTATTTTTCCGCAGTATTAGGTTTAATAAATCCCTTAATTATATACCTGGCCGGCGTTATTGAGAATTTCCCTAACCTCAACAGTTTAATAATCATAATTTTGAGTACCAGCCTAGTGGTGTTTCTTGGTTTCCAGGTACATTGTGGAAAAAAATGGGCAAGAACCGTCTTCTTGGTTTTTTACCTAGTGGGTTTGATTCCTTCCCCGTTGGTAATATTGGACTCCTTTAGGTTAAGCCCGCTCATTGGCATACTATCCCTAGCTCAAGTGGCCGTCCAGGGATACGCTTTGATTTTACTTTATCGTCCAAGCTCAAAAGAGTGGTATTTAAAACACAAAAACTCGGCGGTTAACTAAGCGCCAATCAGTTGTATCTAACTTTGGACGGGTCATGCAATGACAGTTTGCAGTGACGAAAGATATGTCTTCACCTGGAAAAGCTTATCAAAAGTGACGAAATGACAGTCGCAACGCGCGAAAAGCTTAATAATTGTTAAGAAATGCGAGTTGCAGCGATGCCAACCTACCGTCATAAAAAGTCCACTGGAGAGCTACACTCGAATGAATCTTATCTACACGTTGCTTAACCAGGTTTTCTATATATTTTAGGGGTGCATCGCGTCCGGCTATCCAATTGTCCAGCGTTACATACATTTGCCTACTGCCTTTTTGCCCACTGCAGACTCAATACTCACTACTCAAGCTCCAAGACTACCCTGGATCTATTCTTCAAAAAAACCGTTATAATAGCATCATGGAAACCCAAACTGTTTATATCAAAAACATGGTTTGTCCCCGTTGTATCCAAACGGTGGAAAACATCTTCGAAGCGCTAAGTATAAAGACCGAAAGTATCACACTCGGAGAGGTAAAAACCCAGGGCCACCTGGATGAAAAGCAAAAGGCCCTGTTATCAAACCAACTATCCTCCCATGGGTTCGAGTTGCTGGAAGACCAAAAATCGAAGTTAATTGCAAAGATCAAATCCCTCATTATTGAGCAGGTCCATCACCAAGAGGAACCGCTGGATGTCAATTTTTCTACCCTGCTGGCAGAAAAGCTGCACTATGAGTATACCTCCCTGAGTAAATTATTCTCATCCGTTGAAGGGATCACCATCGAACGTTACCTGCTTAAGCAGAAAATAGAAAGGGTGAAAGAATTAGTTTTTTACAATGAGCTCAGCCTGGCGGAAATTGCTTTCCAGGTAGGATACAGCAGCGTAGCGCATTTATCGGCACAGTTTAAAAAGGAAACGGGTATGACCATTTCCAGCTTCAAAAAACTTCGCAAACCGGGGCACAAGGCACTGGACAGCCTCTAGCAAAAATATAAGCGGTTTGGCCCAATGGCCCGACCTATGCCGGGTTTAGAAATAACAACAAAAAAGAAACTGTCTATCCTCGTTTGAACAGACAGTTTCAACCCTGAATGAAACAAGCTATCAATTACAACTCCGCAGGTATTAACACCTTATCGATCACATGAATAACTCCGTTGGTAGCTTGCACATTGAGTAGACTGGGAATTAAGTTTGCATCTATATCACTGCCGATATCGTCTATGGTCAAATTGCCGGCATCAATAATAACATCTCCATTAAGTGTGGTAACAGGCCCGTTGACCAGGTCGTCTGAAAAAACACGTCCTTCAACCACATGATACAACAGTACATTCTGTAGCTGCTCCATAGTCAGCGTGGCGGGATCAATGCCTAAGTTAGCAAAGGCCTCATCCGTAGGCGCAAATACGGTGAAAGGTCCACCTTCTGCGAGGGTTTCGGCCAGCCCTGCTTGTACTACGGCACCCACAAGCGCATTAAATTCATCAGGATTAAATGAAATAGCCGTTTCCACCAAATTATCTGAAGGTGGGATCAACACCCGGTTGATGACATGGATAATACCATTCAACGCATGTATATCCGCCAAGATCACATCCGACTCATTGACCCTAATGCCTCTATGAAGTTCTATTTCCACGGAAGCCCCGTTCAACGTAGATGTAAAACCATTTTCCAGGTCCCTAGCCCTTACCTCTTCTTCCAGCACATGGTAGAGCAAGATCTCCTCTAAATTTTCCACCCTACCTACATTCCAAGGATAAATGCCAAGCTTCGCAAAAGCACGGTCAGTGGGCGCAAAGACCGTCAGTTCATTGCGGACCACGGGCCCCAACAGGTCCGTTTTGATCAGCGCTTTTACCAAGGTGAAAAAAGTTGGTATCCTGAAAAACCTGCGCCGGGCATCTTCAGCACCAGCATCTTTACCCGCTAAAGGCTCAATATCGTTAACTTCCAGTTCCCAGTTCTCCAGGGTCCCGATAATATCCTCGTTCGTCTCAATAGCGGTTTCGTCCGGGGCTACTTCCTGCATTTCTACTGCCGGCTCTTCTTCACTACAACTGAACGCAATGGACATTACGAACAAGACAATGCACAACTTTTTAAACGACAAGACACTCAATAAGTAAGGTGTTTTTTTCATGATGAGTTGGTTTTAATTAGTTAGATAATCACTTAAAAAACCTATGTTGCTTATCCCTGTTCGAGACAACAGAACGAGGTTATTATTTTAAAGTGTGAATGGTCATATTCTAGGAGTGAACCGTATGCCTATCCGAACAAGTCCTTTGCATTGAAATTTCATAGAATCATATCGTAAAATAAACCCCCGGCATTTCTGCGTGTTGTACCTTTATTATCATCAAACTGTATCACCGCCATGACTAGCCCTAATATTACCAGTATCCAGCCCTTAGGTTTTCCCTGGAAAACGCAAGACCCTTTTCTTTTTTGTGTGTACCACGCAGACAACTACCCGGAGGGGAATGAAGAAATGGGCCCAATAGGCTCGTTAGCAGGCAGAAACATCGGCCAAGATTTCACGCTTAAAGACGGGTGGAGGATGTATCACGGCCAGCAGGTGCCGGGATTTCCCCAACACCCGCATCGGGGTTTCGAAACGATCACGATCGTGAAAAAAGGATGGGTAGATCATACCGACTCTATGGGTGCAGCGGGCCGGTTTGGCGACGGAGACGTACAATGGATGACTGCCGGCAAGGGAGTGCTGCATTCGGAAATGTTCCCACTGCTGAAGCAAGAGGAACGTAACCCACTGGTGCTTTTCCAAATTTGGTTAAACCTACCTGCCAAAAATAAATTCGTACCCCCGCATTTTAAGATGCTGTGGGGAGAATCTATCCCTAAATATGAGCACGTAGATACAGCGGGAAAGAAAACGATCGTCGATGTGGTGGCCGGGGAAATAGAAGGAACTAAGGCTTTATCCCCCACCCCAAGCTCCTGGGCCGCAGACCCGGCGAATGAAGTAGGGATCTGGATCATACAGATGGAGCCCGAAGCTCTATGGCAGCTCCCTATGGCAAGTGCCGACGTACATCGCTCACTTTACTTTTTCGAAGGCGATAGGTTTAAGGTAGACGGAGTCGAACTGGAAACCGAACAGGGCGCCGAATTAAAACCGGGTGCTGTTGTTTCACTGGAAAATGCTAAAAGCCCTGCTCAACTCCTGCTCCTGCAAGGAAAACCCATCGAAGAGCCCGTGGCACAGCACGGGCCATTTGTCATGAACACCCAGCAAGAAATACAAGAGGCTTTCCTTGACTATCAAAAAACACAGTTTGGCGGCTGGCCTTGGCCTTCAGACGATCACGTACATCCTAGGGACAGGGGACGATTTGCCAAGTATGCCGACGGAACAGAGGAAACCAAAAAGTAAGCAATGAGCAAGGGTCTTGGCTTGTCTTAGCATTCGATTAGTCCATTTGAGGTATTGATCAGTCAGCAATGGGCAAAAGGCAGTAGGCAAAAAAATAGAGCTGCCGGTTGCCCATTGTCGACTTAAGAGCAGAATTGGAAGAAATAGCTAACCGTGCTTTTACACTTAACTCAACACCAAGCTCCCAAAAGGCTAATAGAAGCCTGTGGCCCTGTTATTCCTACCTGCTAAACTGGTAAGTTACATTCGCCAATCTCCCTTCGGCCAATGTCATTTTCGTGTGGATCACTCTTTGTTCCTAAGTGCTACATGCATCTACCTGGGGACAGTTTGACACAGTTGATGGTATAAATGAAACATTTTTTGAAAAGATGAGGTATTTATAGTAATCAAAAAGAGATCCTATCTAACCTACCTCAAATGACAAAAAACAACATAAAAGGCATTCAACGTAAGATCCCCAGCTACACGATCAAAGGACTGCTCGAGAGCGAAAACGGAATACAACAAGACGAAGCCGTAAACCTGCTCGTATTTGAAACCCGGAAACTTCCTAAAATGCTCCAAAACGAAAACCCTTTTCGTCAAGATTTCTATGCCATAGGACTGGTGCTGGAAGGAACTTTGCACATCGGTATAGATTTTAATCAATACGAAGTAAACCCCAATACTTTCTTTTTTGGCACTCCTAAGCAGGTCATTACTTCCAAATCCGATGTTAAGCTAGGCTTTGGTGTCCTTTTTAAGAAGGACTTCCTGATGCGACAGGTGCCCCCTGGCTGGCTTAGGTCGCTGCCTATTTTTCATAGGTTCCACAGCAGCCCGCTGTTGGAGATCGATTCCTTAGAAAGCACAAATATCCTTTTCTACTTGCAAAGTATGCTCTTTGAATACCATGCCACTACCCCCTATAAATATGATAAATTACGGGCTTTGTTAATGCTGCTCTTGGTGGAAATCTCTACTTTTCAAAAGGAACGGGTAGGTACGGAGGACAAAAAGCAAGATCACCACCTCGACCGTTTTGAAGCGCTGATCGATGAAAACTATAATGAAACTCGGTCGGTAAAAGATTACGCAGAGATGATGTTTATGACACCACAAAGCCTTAACCGGACCATTAAACTAAGGACGGGGAAGACCGCCAGCGATCTTATCTCGGAAAGAGTGGTGTTGGAGATCAAGCGAAATTTACTCTATACGGACAAAAGTGGAGATGAAATAGCAGCTTACCTCAATTTTTACGATAACTCCTATTTCGTGAAATATTTTAAAAAATATGCGGGCATGACGCCTAAAGAATATAGGGCTGTCAATCATGGGAAAACATAAAAAGCAAGGAGGTTAGCAACATCCTTTTGATCGGTGCCCCTTTTCCAAACGTCAAGCTATTACCTTGTAACTTTAAGACCCATGAGCCACCGGTTTATGCCTGTAAGTCATCCTTTTATCTCATTTTAAGAAAATGTATCTTATTGATCTGTGCTTGTGATCATAAGAATAAAGAAACCATCGTTTTCGTCCTGGCGAACCGCAGGGCTGGGTTCGTAGGGTTTCATCCCATAAACGTTCGCGTTTGTAACGCGGACCCATTGAGTACCACAGGGCACTGACGCCAGCATTTGTAATGCGGGTATCCAACGAGCCTTGTGATCAGAAACTAACCTTTGTAAAACCGGCACCAAGGCATTACCGATCAAACGTATCGCATCACCCATAATCTTCAACTCGTAGTACCTGGTATGTACTCCATTCACGTTCCTCGACCGGGGGATTGCTTCTTCCTCCTGTTGTCGTCGCAATGACGGGTAAACTATACGGTTTTAGTCCGATTTGAGCATTCTTATCCCAAGTTCAAAGCATCGGGCTCAAGGATTAAAAACGAGCCCAGGCTATCGAAAATAACTTTGTATGGTAGATCTACACCTAAAAATGGTACAGATGAAACCTTCCTGACTTTCATCAGTTTAGACGCCGCATAATCTACAGAAATTAGGTAAAGATTAAAGATGGGAACGATCCTACAACTGCTCGCCAAGAGTGGATCTAATCATCTTTTACATCACACTTGACATTGAGATTATGGCTGCTACAAACAAAATACAACAATCAAGAAGAGATTTCTTAAAGAAATCAGCGGTGGCAGGGATTGGCACGTCTATCGTAGCTACTGCGCTGCCACCAGCCGAAAAAAAGGAGGGCATAAAAGCACCCCCGGGACAAAAGGGATTTTCCCTCTTCCGAAAGGAGCATGACACCATTGATGAAGTGTATGAAATAGCGAATGATTATGAGCGAATGGATCATAAAAACATCATTTTTTCGCGGTGGGCTTGGGACCCAAAATACTATAAGCCGGGAGGCCGGGGGATTGCCTTCATCCTCAAAGATTCAGGCGAAGTGCCCAACCCCACCCTTACCGAACCGGGATATTCTATTTTAGAGCATGCGCTTCACCGGGCATCTTGGGGGTCTCATGACCTGGGAGCACCTTTCAGTAATGCCGGGCTCCATAACCAAGGCTCCATGAACCGATGGGAAGACTTTATCCACCCTCACAAAAAAGAACCTCATAAGTTTAAATCCCCGGGAGAAGCCTCAAAGATCATTAAGAGAGCTTCAAGGTTCTTGGGCGCCGATGAAGTGGGAATTGCCCCGTACGATGAACGCTGGACATTCAGCAAGGTATATGATGTAACCGATGTCTTTCTCAAAGGCAAGAGCCCTGAAGAGGCTTCGCATGAAATGTTAGAGTTTCCTTTCGAAGTAAAAAGTGTCATTGCTTTTACCCACGAAATGGACTACGATGCGATAAATGCCGGGGGCTTAGGCGACTCAGCAGCGGGATTAGAGTACTCCCATATGGCAGAGGTGACCCACAAAGTAGCTGTGTTTTTAAATCATTTGGGGTATAAAGCGATCCCTGCGGGCAACGATGTCGGGTTAAGTATCCCCATAGCAGCGCAGGCGGGGCTGGGCGAACAAAGTCGTATGGGAACGTTGATCTCTGAAAAATTCGGCTCCCGCGTCCGGATCTCTAAAGTTTATACCGATCTAGAACTGGAACCGGATAAGCCCAGGACCTTCGGGGTGACCGAGTTTTGCATCAAATGCAAAAAATGCGCTGAACATTGCCCGTCAGACGCCATAAGCTTAGAAGACCTACCCACCTTAGAACCTACGATAGCCTCAATATCCACGAACAGGGGAGTCAAACGCTGGTACCATGACAATGAAAAATGCTTCAGTCAATGGGAGAAAACCGGTACAGGATGTGGGGTCTGCCTAGCCGTTTGCCCTTACAATAAACTGGATACTTGGGTGCACGTGCTATCTGAAATGGTCGTGAGCGCGCCTGTGGGGCGGGATATCGCCCGGCAGTTAGATGATGCCTTCGGGTATGGTGACTTGGATCCGAAAAAAGTAGAACGCTTTTGGGATATGAACGATTAAAACCACGATGCCATGGAACAATTACTGCTCATTTTAATTAGTATCACTTTTTGTTTTTCGCTTTACGGGTTTGTTAAGGTCGCTAAAAGTAAGAAAGTCTCTTCCCGGACCTGGGTTTTCGGGATATTAGCGATCCTCTTAATTCCCTTCGGGTTGGCCTGGTGCATTACCAGTTTTGCCGAGCGTGAGCCTAACGCCGGCTATATGGGAATCGCGTTTTTTAGCGGCCTGGGCTTCATTTTAGGGATCTTATCATACCAAGGGTTCCATACTGCAAAACAGGAGACCAAAGCCGATCTTAAAGCACCATCCCCGGTCAAGGTATTAGTAGTCGCTACCTTACTAGTCGTAGGAGCCGGGTTATTGCCGCTAGCCCTGGCATTGAACCGGCTGGCCTCGATCACCAGTGACCCGGATCAAATGATCTCGTTATTCTCTACGCACGTAGTATCTGACCGATCCCTGCCCTTTACGATAAAAAAGGCCCTGGCTTACGAAACACTCTATGGAATATACCCGGGTACACTGGAAGCACGACTGATGCAATCGATGTTTTCCGGGGTAAAGGAAAAAGAAATGATACGCCTGCTGGCACAAGTATTTCCAGGCCGAGAGCGACAAGACTTGCTCCATGAAAGCCTGCAGGCCGGCTACAGTTGGTTAGAGAGCAGCGAGCCCTATCCCAAGCTGACATTAACACCCGGCCAATACCTTCAAAAGGTAGACCAAAAAGCAGAGTTTATCGTAGAATGGATCTATCAGAACTTTGACCTCCCGCCAATGGACTCGCTGGCGGCGGCACAGTTCAGTACCGGGAACGCCAGCAACGAATTTGGCGATTATATGGTTACTCCGCCGGATTCGCTCAAAACCGCGATCATTGCCCCTGCGGCAAACGCCTTAAGGCTTCAATTGTCAAAAGCAGCCCAAATTCCCTCCACATTGGATGTGCCTGAGGAGTTGCAAAGCCAATGGACCGTAGAGAAGGCACATAGTGTAAAAAAGACGATCCGGCTAGCCTTTGGGTTGGCTAAATGGTCATGGCTGTTACCTGCTTTCTTAATTATCCTAGGTATCTTCTTAATGATCCGTTTCAAACTGCCCCTACTTCCATGGACAGCCCTTTCACTTTTGATCTTAGGGGTATTAGGCTTCATGATCACACACCCTCTTCGGGATGTGGACGGCACTGTGCACGATTTAGTAACTTCCATCGGGGAGAACGCGCCAGCCCCGGCTTTAGCAGTGGTATTCCAAGTAGTACCCCAGCTTTTAATAAGCCTCTCTAAGTTCATTACACCTTTCATAAGCGTTTTTACATTGGCAGGAGTTTTTCTCCTCCTCTACGCGTATGGCGAAAAGGTCATTGATAGTATTTACTTTCTCGTAAACAGGGTTCGTCATGCCATATTCCGAGACCAAAAACATGCCTCGTAAACCCCGCCCAGCACCGGGAAAGCATCAAAAGAAGCTAAAAAACCGTGCGGCCTGGCTCACATTGGCACTTTTGACGGCGTGTGGGGTCATTGGTTTTAATCGTAGTCAAGTGGACCTGGCACCTTATTTTACTCAACTATACCCCCAAGCCGCACACTATAAAAGTAGCCGGCAGGGAGCATTTGCCATTGAAAATGACTCGGGCATCGAGGTAGGATACATCACCACCAGTACCAGCAACGGTTTCGGGGGACCTATGAAAGTAGCAGTCTCCGTTGATACAGTTGGGCAGCTCATAGGTATCGAAGTAATAGAACACCGGGAAACCTCCTCGTGGTACCAGCGCATTCAAAACAGTAAGCTAAGGGATCAGCTCTTATCCAAAGGCTATCAAGACCCTATGGCCCTGGGATTGGATATAGACGGCATTACAGGGGCCACTTACACCGCACGGGCCATCACGAAAGCGGTAAAAGAGGCTACCTTGGAAATTGCTGAAGTAGAATTAGGCTATGATACTTCGCCATACCTTCCTCAAAAGCGGTTGAAATTAGGCTTACCGGAAATCAGTTTGGCATTACTATTTGTCATAGCCACGGTAGGCATTGCTAAGGTCCCAGGTCGTCATAAGAAGACGTTAAAGTGGCTGATCATGATCTTAGGAATGATTTTCGTCGGGTTCGTTTACAATCACCCGCTCACATTGGTCGATGTAAACAAGCTGATCATGGGCTACTGGCCAGGGGTGTACAACCAGCTTTATTGGTACCTACTCATTTTTGGCATTATCCTTATTTTCCTGGTCTCCGGCAAAAACACATATTGTCGTTACATCTGCCCTTTTGGCGCCGCACAAGAATGTGTAGGGCTGATAGGCAAGGCCAGGTCTTTAAAACCCGGCTCGCTCACGCGAGTCTTTAGCTGGACCCAGAGGATCATGGTATTATTGGCCATCATGCTGGCGCTGGTCTATCGCAACCCTAGCATGAGTTCTTACGAAGTCTACGGCACGCTTTTTAACCTTTTGGGAACGAACTTCGAGGTGTTCTTCCTCGGCTTCGTGCTGCTTACTGCCTTATTCATAAAAAGGCCCTGGTGCAACTACCTGTGCCCAATACCTGTGATCGAACGTTATGCACGTTTCATTCACCAACAACTTGTGCAATTGTTTAAACCTCGCTCTTCCAAGGAAAAGCAAAGGGTTATGGCATCCACGGAATACAGTTACAATGGAAAAGAATAGAGAGATCATACTAGGCATTTTCTTTACGATCGGGATGATTTTGATCATTGTAGAGATTGTGGGCAACTACCTTGCCCACGTCTTTTGGTAATGCTAGACGTATTGACAATTACTTGATTTAACTACTAAAACGATGACGTTATGTTTGGTTTTTTATTACTTTTTATGGGGTTGATCATTATTTCCTATTTGATCTGGACGTCGTTAAAGTCCAAAAGAAAGTATTAGTGTCATGCCAGGCGTTAATTGACGAGCAGGGTACATGGCGAATTATACTTTCGGTATTAGGAAGCTTTCGATCAGTAGGCAATAGGCAATAGGCAAAGGGCAGTAGGCAAAATATGGGGTTGCCGATTGTTTATTGCCGACCGCCGACTTTACGCAAGGGACCTAAAAAATAGTTTAACCGTCAAAGTAGACGTGACTGAACACTAATGTTGCATGGGTTGCCTGTTGCATGGTCATGTTCTGTCTGCCATTAACCGTTATTCAATCCAAAAAAGCACTAGATCCTTAGATCAAAAACAGGAAACCTAGGATGAAGACTGTATCTTTATAGTCAACCGGTAGAGACCGGCCAAAAAGAAATAAAGCTTTACATTTCGTATAGGACCGGGACATATACAACTTGAAGATGAAGTACACCTTAGCATTCGACGTATACGGTACCCTGATCAACACCGCTGGTATTTTCAATGCCCTGTCACAATTGATCCCTAACGAGGATACGGCCAAACGCGTGACGGATACCTGGAGGAACAAACAACTGGAGTATTCCTTCCGGCGAGGCTTAATGGGAAGCTATGTCGATTTCTCCATTTTTACGAAAGATGCCCTCCAGTTTTGTGTTGAAGCCTATCAACTGGACTTTGGCGAAGCCGAAATTGATAGGTTGCTTGAAGAATACACTGTTTTGCCACCGTTTGACGATGCTTTAGCGGGCATCACTGAACTTAAGAGGGCCGGGCATCATTTATACGCTTTTTCCAACGGTAGCACCTCGGCCATCAAAAAGTTGCTGACAAATGCTAAAATCGATACAATGTTTGAAGGTATTGTGAGCATGGAAGGGGTCAAAACTTTTAAGCCCAACCCCATGGGGTACCGTTATTTTAACGAACAGTCTGGTTCCAAAAAAGAAGCATCTTGGTTGATTTCAAGCAACTCGTTCGATGTCATTGGCGCAATGGCCTATGGCATGCATTCCGCCTGGGTACGCCGCTCTACGGCACATATTTTCGATCCCTGGGGGATAGAGCCTACGCAGGTGATCGGCAATTTGATGGAACTTCCAAAAGTGTTGGAAAAGTCGGGCATGAAATAAGATGAAACCCCGGTAATTTGACTAATGGAATACGATTCGTGGGCTACTGGGGCCGATATTGATAGGATTAATTACGAGTGGATTCAAACACCGTGTTTCAAAGCAAGTAGATCATGAAAAATACTTTTATTCTTTTGATCGTATCGGGGCTCGCCGCTTGTGCAGGTGACAATAGGGAATCCTTTCCTTTAACCTACCAAGCTTTTGAAACCCATCTCCATGCTAGCATGGATTACCCGGCCATCGTCCGAAACTTTGGTGAGCCGGCAAAAGACATCGGCAGCGGCATTCATATTTATGTTTATGAACTTCCGGATGGAACCGAAATCTGGATTGGATATGCAGATGAAATCAAATATGCATTGCACCTAGGTAAAAATCGACAACTATTGCATACCATCCTGTAATCGCATCGTACCCTGTGTCACGTTTGAAATGCACGTTTGCAGGTTAGGTAGTTCTCATATCGAAAGAATGAATAAAAAAGATAAAATACTCGAATTTTTTACATCGAAATTCCCGCTTAATACGGACGGGCTAGGAGAATTTATTGATGCTTTCACCGTCAAGAGATACAACAAAGAAGAGATTTTTTTACAGGCAAATCAAAAGGAGAAAGAGCTAAGATTTTTAGAAGAAGGGGTCGTACGGGAATATTTCGCCCATGATGGGAGAGAAATGAACACTTACTTTTATACTCAACCGGGGTTTATTACAGATTTTTCTTCCATCACCAAAAACGTTCCCACACGCAAATACCAGCAATGTCTTTCCAACGTAACGATGCGAATACTACCCAAACGCACTTATGAAGCTTTCTTAGAAAAATATGAATGCGGCAGATCCGTGGTAAATTCCATCTTTCAGCAAGTCATTCAAAGTAAAGAACAGAAAGAATTCAAACATTTCAGCTTAACGCCGGACCAGCTTTACGCAGATTTACTTGAAAATCACCGTGAATGGCTGCAAAAAGTTCCTCAATACCACATTGCCACTTATTTACGCATGACGCCGGAAACATTGAGCCGTATACGGAAACGGAGCTTACCCACTTCTTGATCCAAATCAATGAGACGAACTGCCGGCACACCTAACTTCGTACTGTCATCCTTCAAAAAGCTGGAATCATGAAAGTACATCACATTAGAAATGCCACGTTGGTGATAGAAACTGGGGATAAGGTGATCCTGGTCGATCCTATGTTAGGAAAGAAAGGTACTGGCTTACCGTTTACCCTGTTCCGTTTCAAACCCAGGAGAAATCCGCTGGTAGACGTGCCTGGGAATAGCATGGCCCTCATCGAAAGAACCACTCATTGCCTGGTCACCCACCTTCATCCTGACCACTTGGATAAGGAAGCGACCCAGTTTTTAACTTCTAACCGAATTCCCGTCGTGTGTAGCATAAAAGATGAGACCACTTTGAGAAAAAAGGGGTTGAACGTATCCGGGTCCCTGGAATACTGGAAAGCCCAAGACTTTTTAGGAGGAAAGATCACGGGCGTCCCCGCTATCCATGGGTATGGGTTTATTGCTAAGCTCATGGGCCATGTCATGGGTTTCTATGTCGAATTACCCGGGGAAAAATCGATATATGTCAGTGCCGACACCGTATATACCCCTCATGTAGAAAGGGTTTTGACCGAGTTGAGACCGGGCATCTCCGTAGTAGCCTGTGGTACCGCCCAGCTGGACTTTGGACAACCCTTACTCATGCGAATGGATGAGATCATAAAATTTGTAAGAACAGCGCCCGGCCGGGTTTTAGCAAATCATATGGAGGCCCTGAACCATTGCCCCACTACGAGACGGCAGTTGGAAACCGCCTTAGCAAAACACCAATTGGTGGATAAGGTATTTATCCCCAAAGACGGGGAAAGTATGGAATATACTGTGGATTAAGAAAACATGGGCTTTATTTGCTGATCTAAAGCTATTTTTATCCTCTATGAGTTTCTTAACTGCCGAATGGAGAAAGTTGGCCATTGCCAATTACGAGGTCGATCCCGGCCTATTGAAGAAATACATTCCTCCCAAAACAGAAATAGACCTTTGGCATGGTACCTGCTACGTCAGCTTGGTAGGTTTCATGTTCCTTAACACAAAACTACTGGGTATCCCTATCCCTTTTCATCGAAACTTTGAGGAGGTAAACTTAAGGTTTTACGTTCGCCACTTTCACAAAGGCGAATGGAAAAGAGGGGTCGTTTTTATTAAAGAGATCGTTCCGAAACCTGCTTTGACCTTTGTAGCCAACACAATATACAAAGAGCATTACCAAACCCTAAGCATGTCTCATGTTTGGTCGGAGTCCGAAAAGGAAAGGACAGTGGAATACAGGTGGAAAATGAAACCTATTGAAAATTCATTCGGTATCAAAGCGGCCCGGGAAGCCAAGCTGATCGATAATAACCCGGAAACAGAGTTTATTACTGAGCACTATTGGGGATACACCAAGGCCAAAAATGATGCGTCGTTCGAATATGAAGTTACACATCCGAGGTGGGAGGCCTACGAGGTATTCGAATATGATATCCATGTAGACTTTGGGATGGTCTACGGGAAAGAGTTTGAGCACTTGCCAGGAGAGGTTCCTAAATCTGTTATGTTAGCGGAAGGATCGGAAATAACCGTAGAAAATAAGAGAACCCTGTAAATGCAGGTTAAACTTAGAGTCGTTGGCACTAGCATGGCAGGCATCATGATGAATTATATTTGCGGTTTTCGATCAGTCGGCAATAGGCAAAGGGCAGTAGGCAAAAAATGGAGAGTTGCCGGTGGCTTATTGCTGACTGCCGGCTTCAAGCCAAGGATCTAAAAAATAGCTTCACTATCAAAGTAGAGCGTCATTGAAAATTAAAGCGGCGTATGGAGGGGAGACACCCAGGAACAGCGCGGCACATTTGAGGCCAGTGGGCAAGCGGCCTGTAGGGGCTGAGCAGTGCGTTTTGTGCGGAAAATGAGCTTTGTTACTGGCGCCTTTTCTTTTGTTTCGTTTTCTTTTGGACGTGCAAAAGAAAATGAAAACTGGGCTTAGAACCACGAAATCCCGCTCAAACTGCTCATTAAGAGGCTGGCATTACCCAAAACATCCTAAAAATGCAACCTAACTTGCCAAAAACAAACGTTTTACTATAAAAGCTAATTTTCAAAGACGCTCTTTTATAGGATCATGGGTCATAAACGAGAACGCCCGGATTACAAATCCTATTGCCTCGATAAGTACGCATTACGCTCCGCTAAATGCGCACTAGGTGAAATGAAAATTCAAGTAGCGTATGGAGGGGGGACATCCAGGAACAGCGCGGCACATTTGAGGCCAGTGGGCAAGCGGCCTATAGGGGTTGGGCAGCGCGTTTAGCGGGGAAAATGGGCTTGGTTGCTGGCGCCCTTTTCTTTTGTTTCGTTTTCTTTTGGGCGCGCAAAAGAAAATGAAAACCGGGCTTAGAACCACGAAATTCCGCGTATACTGCTCGTTGAGAGGATCGGACTACCCG
>JANQLQ010000013.1 GCA_028280565.1 Fulvivirga sp. | reverse complement strand
ATTGCGAGGTTTGCATTACCCGAGACATCTTAAAAACAATGCTGAATTTGCCAAAATTAAACGTTCTCCAGTCAAATTCAATTTTCAAGGACACCCTAAAAAACCCATTATCAATGATTTAAACTTGGCAAAGTTTGAGTCCAAAAGCTAAATAGTTGATCCTTAAAAGGACGACATTTTGTCATCTATTATAAATTTCCAACCCTCCAAACAAGACATTTTTTCACGATTTTAGAAAATCTTTTAAATGGATTACAATTTGATCAGCCTTTCACCGGAGGTATTAAGCTATGAATTTCGATAAATATACAATTAAGTCACAAGAAGTATTGCAAAAAGCGGCAGAGGTGGCTTCTGGTAATAATCAACAGGCCATCGAACCCGGACATTTGCTGAAAGCGGCACTTACAACGGATGAAAATGTGGTTTCGTTCTTGGTAAAGAAGTTGAATGTGAACCGGGCTTTTTTGGACACGAAGCTCGAAGAGATCATCCAGGGTTATCCAAAAGTCAGCGGGCAGCAGCCTTACCTTTCCAATGGCTCAGCAGCAGCGCTACAATCAGCAGAGAAGCAACTGGAGGGTTTTGGCGATGAATTCATTGCCGTAGAACATATTATACTCGGCTTATTGGAGGGCAAAGACAAGGTAGCTACTTTAATGAAAGATGTAGGTTTCGAAAAGAAAGCCTTAACGCTGGGCATTAAAGAACTACGAGGAGGAGATACCGTCAAAGATCAAAATGCGGAATCAAAATACAGGTCGCTGGATCGCTATTCTAAAAACCTGAACGAATTGGCCAAAGCGGGTAAGATCGACCCGGTGATCGGCCGGGAAGATGAGATCAGGCGGGTTTTACAGATCCTATCACGCCGTACTAAAAATAACCCGATCTTATTGGGAGAGCCCGGTGTAGGTAAAACGGCGATCATCGAGGGGATGGCACAGCGTATTGTGGACGGCGATGTGCCCGAAAACCTTAAAGACAAGATCCTGGTATCTTTAGACATGGGCTTGCTCGTGGCCGGCGCCAAATATAAGGGTGAGTTCGAAGAGCGATTAAAAGCAGTTATCAAAGAAGTAACGGACTCCGATGGACAGATCATCCTATTCATTGATGAGATCCATACACTGATTGGTGCCGGCAGCGGTGGCGAGGGCGCCATGGATGCCGCGAACCTGCTCAAACCTGCGCTGGCCAGGGGGGAATTACACGCCATCGGCGCCACTACCCTAAAAGAATATCAAAAGTACGTGGAAAAAGATAAAGCCTTGGAAAGAAGGTTCCAGTCAGTTATGATAGACGAGCCCTCTCCACAGGATGCTATTTCGATATTAAGAGGGATCAAAGACAAGTATGAGCTGCATCACGGGGTCCGCATTAAAGATGACGCGGTAATAGCGGCAGTAGAGCTTTCCAATCGATATATCTCGGACCGGTATCTTCCAGATAAGGCCATAGACCTGATGGATGAAGCCGCGGCTAAACTAAGGCTACAAATGGATTCACTCCCGGAAGAGCTCGACGAGCTGAATCGAAAAGTAATGCAATTGGAAATTGAACGCGAAGCGATACGGAGAGAAAAAGATAAAAGCAAGGAGACCCTGCTCAATAAAGAAATTGCCGAACTCTCTGCTAAACGCAACGACCTGAAAGCCCGTTGGGAAAACGAGAAAAGTATGGTCCAAAGCATCCGCGACCAGAAAGAGAATATTGATAAACTGAAATTTGAAGCGGAGCAAGCCGAAAAAACCGGTGACTTTGGCTTAGTCGCGGAGATCCGGTATGGAAAATTAGTGGAGGCAGAAAAAGCCTTGGATCAGCTTCAAGACCAGGTCAGCGCCTTGAACGCCGAAGATGCCTTACTGAAAGAAGAAGTGGATAACGAGGATATCGCCGAGGTAGTCGCCAAGTGGACCGGCATACCCGTTTCAAGAATGATCCAAAGCGAGCGCGAAAAGCTCTTGCATTTGGAAACAGAATTAGGAAAACGAGTAGCTGGCCAAGAGGAAGCCATAATGGCGCTGTCTGACGCGGTACGGCGAAGCAGGGCTGGCTTACAGGACCCTAAACGTCCTATTGGGTCGTTCATCTTTCTAGGGACCACAGGAGTAGGAAAAACGGAATTATCCAAGGCGTTGGCAGAATACCTGTTCAACGATGAAAATGCAATGGTCAGGATAGACATGTCCGAATACCAGGAAAGGCATTCGGTAAGCCGCCTGGTGGGAGCTCCCCCAGGGTATGTAGGCTACGATGAAGGCGGGCAGCTGACAGAGGCGGTAAGGAGAAAACCTTACTCCGTAGTGCTACTGGATGAAATAGAAAAAGCACACCCGGATGTATTCAATATTCTTCTCCAAGTACTGGATGACGGAAGGCTAACGGATAACAAAGGGCGCATCGCCAATTTTAAGAATACGATCATTATTATGACGACCAATATCGGCTCGCACATCATCCAAGAGCGATTTGAAGGCCTCACAGAGGCTAACATGGACGAGGTCATGGAATCCACGAAAAGGGAAGTCTTCGAGCTTTTGAAAAAATCGGTAAGACCGGAATTTTTGAACCGGGTGGATGAGACCATCATGTTCCGTCCGCTGTCCCGGGCCGACGTAAGGAAGATCGTCAGCATCCAATTTGCATTGGTCAAACAACGATTGGACGAGGTAGGGGTAAAAGTGGAGATCTCGGATAAAGCCTTGGATCATTTAGCGGCAGTAGGATTTGACCCGCAATTTGGCGCACGCCCACTGAAACGGGTAATGCAGAGAGAAATATTGAATGAGCTCTCTAAAGACATTCTTTCGGGCAAGATCAATAAGGACTCGTTAGTAGGCATCGACTTAGGCGAGAACGGAACCATAGAGTTCATCAATTTGGACGAAGTGGAGATCTAACGATTCCAGGCAAAAATTGAATACAATGGCAGTTGACTAGTGTCGTGTCATACCTCAACTGACGTGTAGAATTAAACAATGAACTCTATTTGCCAAGTTGGGAAGTTCTCGACAAGTTAGCAATCGGCAAAGTGCAGTAGGCAAAATAGAGGGTTGCCGACTGTTTACTGCCGACTGTCGACTTTGGGAACGAGACCGAAAAAA
>JANQLQ010000012.1 GCA_028280565.1 Fulvivirga sp. | reverse complement strand
TTCTTCTTGCGTTAAGGTGACCTTGTATTTTTTCATGGTTTTAACCAAAAATAAAAAAACTATTTTTACCGTCAAAGTAGATGTGACACGACACTAGTCGTAGGACCGCTACGCTTAACCTATAACCAGTGCTACGGCTAAAAAAACGGTGTCGGTTGTTTTTTACAACCCCGAAATAAGACCGATGGCCATGGGATCACTCCAAAAAAGCGAAAGCGTTGGCATTATTCAAGTGATTCTAATTCCTTTGTATCCTAAAAGCTACTGAGCGTAAGATGAATGAGCCTCTTGAGCCTATACTTCAAGAAAGTGATGAAACCATACTTCCAGGGCTTAGGCGAGGCGATGAAAAGGCTTATCGTACTTTGTTTGAGCAGTATTACCCGGTACTCGTAGCCTTTGCTTGCAAGTATGTGGAGTCTACTGATGCTGCAAAAGAGGTAGTGCAAGAGGTATTTGTAAAATTATACCAGTCACGAGAAACCCTCCAAATCAAGCAGTCCGTTAAATCATACTTGTTTAAAGCCGTATACCATACTTGTATCAATGACTTACACGCCCAGCAACGACGCAAGATCCATCACCACCAGGCTTTTGAAGAACTACCTACTTCTGCTTACCGGGATGATTTAGTGGAAACAGAAGCCGTGGAGCGTGTTTACCAGGCGGTTCAAAAGCTGCCGGACCAGTGCCGCCGTATTTTCACCATGAATCGCTTCGAAGGCATGACCAACCAGGCCATTGCAAACGAACTCAACCTATCGAAACGAACCGTTGAGACGCAGGTGAGTAAGGCGCTCCGGCTGCTAAGGGAAGCTTTATTAGCAGTACTGGTCATAATATGGGGTTGGTAGTGCTACTACGAAGAGACGATCTGCCGTGAATGACATAAAGAATACCGGGTTCTTTTGCTCCCGATGGTCATTTGAGGTTTCTTGTTTAATGGAAGCTTCATGCCGGCATATCATGGCTTGTATTGCGACCCATGATTTTTTTAAAAAAAACTTG
Source organism: Fulvivirga sp. (assembly GCA_028280565.1). GTDB lineage: Bacteria > Bacteroidota > Bacteroidia > Cytophagales > Cyclobacteriaceae > Fulvivirga. Next base: position 19,706 of record JANQLQ010000012.1, on the reverse strand, counting down.
ACACTGGGTACGTGTTATGCCGTTGGCGCCTGTCATAGGGGCGATGAACGCACAAAATAATGATATAGAGATCCTATTGCTCCGTTACCTAGAGTCTAAGGACCAATTGAGCGCGACGGAAATGGCTAGGATCGAAGAGTGGTTCAGCCAAGACCCTAAACACCAAGATCAATTCAATGAGCTTAAGCTGCTTTGGGAGCGAGCGGGTAAAGCTGCTGTTTTCCAAGAACTTGATGTAACAGCGGGTTGGGATGAGGTTTGGGATAAGATGCAGGCTAACCCATCGAAAGTAGTAAAAATGCGGAAGAGCAGGCCGTATGCCGGCTTCCTGAAAATAGCGGCTACCGTGGCATTTTTGGTCACAGCTGGCTGGTTAGTATGGCAGCTAGGCTTTAAACGTAGCGCTGACGCGCCTATGATGACCCACTCCGCTACAGATAGTGTGATGTATGTTTCCCTTCCTGATGGCAGCCAAGTGACCTTGAATAAAAACGCTATGATCTCTTATGCCCCGGGATTTGGCCAGGAGAATAGGGTAATTCATTTAAAAGGAGAGGGGTACTTCGAAGTAGCGCATGATCCTGCCGTACCTTTTTTGATCTTCATGGCACAAACCACGGTGCGCGTGGTGGGGACAGCATTTAATGTTTTAGAAGATAAAGAGGGGGTTAAGGTCACTGTAAGCGCTGGCAAGGTCGCTTTTTCCCACGAGCAAGATACTTTATTCCTTACCCAAGACGAGGTAGGGCAGTACAGCAATACTTCCTTACAGGCTTACACAAACCATGATCTCAACTACAAGGCTTGGAAAACGGGCGTCTTGGAATTCGCTGAAACCCCGCTCCAACAAGTAATTCATGACCTGCAACGGCACTACAACATAACTATCACGATCCAAGATCCCGGTCTGAAGGATTTGACTTTCTCTTCGACACTGGACAACCAGGCTTTGGAAGAGGTACTGGAAGAGTTGCATATCGTGTTAGACATTCAATATTCTCACCAAAACGACCAAGTTACATTCTTATGAAAAAAATGACCAGGCTGCTTACCTGCATTGTTATCATCAACCTCAATTTGGCAGTAAAGGCCCAGGCATCGCTAGATTCGCCCATAAAATTGTCGCAAGAAACATTGACGATAAAGCAAGTATTGGACGAATTGGACCGACAGAGCGATTACACGTTTTCTTACAGCAACCGTATCCCTTTGAAGACAAAGGTGACTTTTCCCAAAAAGGAAGGCTCAATACGTTATTTTTTGGAGCACCTAGGAGAGGGACATGGTATCCAGTACAAAACGATCAACGACAAGGTACTCATCTTACGTGATAGGAAAAAAAAAGCCCTAGTGACACGGGATGATGCCACACTGAGCGGATACGTTAAAGATGCTGCCACGGGAGAGGAACTCATTGGAGCTACCATTTACATTGAAGAACTAAAAACGGGCACCATCACTAACGTATACGGTTATTATTCTCTTTCATTGCCTCCCGGTGAATATACCCTGGTATTCAGCTTTATAGGCTACCAGCCTCGCTCGCTCACGGTACAAGTGACGGAGAGTCAAACCATGAACGTAGAACTCCAAACGGAAGATGTACGGTTGGAGGAGATCGTAGTCACGGCGGAGTCTGTCCCCGAGGTGGAAGCCGTAGAAATGAGCACCGCCAAAGTTGACATTCAAACCATCCAACGGATGCCTGCCCTGTTAGGAGAGGTGGATGTGGTCCGTAGCATCCAGCTATTGCCCGGGGTATCTACAGTAGGAGAGGGCGCCCCCGGGTTCAATGTGCGCGGAGGGAGTATAGATCAAAACCTGATCCTGCTCGACGAAGCGCCGATTTATAGCTCTTCACATTTATTGGGATTCTTCTCTGTATTCAACCCTGACGCGGTTAAAGATATAAAGCTGTACAAAGGAGGCATACCCGCTCGCTATGGAGGTAGGTTATCTTCTGTGCTAGATGTAAGACAAAAGGAAGGGAATGCCAAAAAATTCGGTATGCGCGGAGGTATTGGCCTGATCAGTAGCCGGCTTTTGGTAGAAGGCCCTATCAAGGAAGACAAAAGCTCGTTCATGGTGGCAGGCAGGCGATCTTACGGTGATCTTTTCTTGCGCCTTTCTTCAAACGAAGATCTCAACAGCAGTATCGTCTACTTCTACGATCTTAATACCAAGGTCAACTATAAGATCAACGATAAGAATCGTCTCTACTTGTCCGGTTATTTTGGCAGGGATGTCTTTCAAGGTGCCGTAGACAACGTAGAATTTAACTGGGGAAATCGTACCGGTACCCTCCGCTGGAACCATCTTTTTAACGATAAGCTCTTCGCTAACTTCACTGCTATTTACAGCGACTACAATTACCAGCTCGAATTTTCGGAAGATGGTGCAGAAGCTAGCCTGGAGGAATTCGATTGGAATTCAGGGATTACAAACTACAATTTTCAAGCTGATTTTACCTACTTCCCTTCGCTGGGCAGTACGATAGACGTAGGTGTCAGCGGGATATTTTATCGCTTTAATCCCGGGGAAGTAACCATACGTAATGCGAATGAACCTGCGGAAAACCCACTACAGATCGAAGAGGAATACGGTATTGAGGCCGCGGCCTATGCGAGTCATGAAAAAAAGATCAATAACCGGCTTACGGTAAAATATGGCTTGCGATATTCTACGTTTTCCAACATAGGAGAACGAGACATATTTGTTTATGAAAATGACGATCCTGCGCCGGGCAATGCCATTATCGATACGGTCTCTTACGATGCCGGGGAAGTGATCGAATCTTATGACGGGCTGGAGCCCAGGCTTTCTATTAACTATTCCTTGAATGCCCGCTCTTCGCTAAAGGCCAGTTATAATAGGATGTTTCAATACATACAATTGGTATCGAATACAACGGCTGCGACCCCAATCGATATTTGGGCTCCCTCGAACCGATACACACGCCCTGCTATTGTGGACCAAGTGGCGCTAGGTTATTTTAAGAGTTTACGGCAAGGTACTTACGAACTTTCTGCGGAGGTCTACTACAAGTATTTCCAGGACCTGCTAGACTTCCGTAATGGCGCCGAACTCATCCTGAATGAAACGCTGGAAACGGAATTGCTCAGCGGTAAAGGCCGCGCTTATGGGGTAGAGCTCCTCTTGAAAAAGCCACAAGGGCGGTGGACAGGGTGGCTTAGCTACACACTAGCACGGACCGAGCGGCAAGTAGATGGCATCAATAATAACGAGTACTACCCGTCCAACTTTGACAAGACGCATGATGTATCCCTAGTGCTTAACTATAATATCAATGAAAAATGGAGCGCCTCGGCAAACTTTGCTTACATGACCGGGCGGCCTATGACTATCCCCTCCGGTAGGTTTGTATACGAAGGGATCGTTATTCCCGATTATACCGGTCGTAATGGGGCTCGTACCCCGGATTACCATCGCTTAGATCTTTCCCTCAATTACGAGCCTACCCCCAAAAACCAGCGACGCTGGAGAAATACTTGGAATTTTGGTATTTACAATGTTTACGCTCGTCGTAACCCTTATTCCGTATTCTTCCAGCAAAATGAAGATAACCCAAATCAAACAGAAGCGGTAAGGCTTTCTATTTTCGGCAACATCATCCCTTCGGTCACTTATAATTTTATATTTTGAAATGGAAAACAAGGCAAATAAATTTTTACTCCCGTTGATTACGCTGCTGAGTGTTCTTGGCGCGTGTACAGACGTAATAGAAATAGATGCTCCATTGACAGAGGCTCGGTTGGTAGTAGATGGTTGGATCTACGATGACCGTGACATACAAACCGTTGTGTTAACAAATTCAACAGCCTATTTTGAAGATAGTCCCCAGCCCCCAGAGACAAATGCTACAGTAACGGTAACGAATGCCAGTGGCATTTCTTTCCCTTACACCGAAGTGGAACCCGGCACATACGAGGCAGATTTCAGGGGTGAAGTGGGTGATACCTACACCATGACTATAGAAACGACGGATGGGGCTAGGTATGTTTCAGACCCCCAGTTTTTATTGCCCGTACCTTCTTTGGATGCTGTTTATGCGCTTTTAGTGGAATCCCCGGAAGTGGAAGAAGAGGATGAAGGTCTTTACCCGGCATGGGATTTCGTAGATCCTCAGGGTATTGATAATTTCTACCGCTGGAAGTTTTATGTGAATGGAATATTTCTCAATGAACCCAACAATCTATTGGTGTTTTCCGATGAGTTCGTAGATGGGGAAGAACTGGATAGCGCGTACTCCACCAGTGGTGTAGATCCGCTGGTGAGTGGTGATAGCCTGGTCATAGAACAACTTTCTTTAACAGAAGAAGCCCGCGATTTCTTTGTACGGGTAAGGCAGATCACCGTAGATGTAGGCGGTCTTTTTGATACGCCCCCTGACCCGGTCAGGGGGAACTTCATCAACGTGATGGACGATGAAAATTATGCACTTGGTTTTTTCGGTGCCTCTTCCATCGTCCGTTCTTCCACGAAAGTGGAATAAAGACTTAGGACCTAAACGTTTTTTTCAGACGGGAGTGCTCCGTGTGTCCTTCCCCAAACCTGCCGGGTTCGATGAACCTGGCGGATTTTCAAACCTAACGAGCATTTGTTTCAATCCTACCCTGTTGTAAACACAGACCTGTTTTCACACCATGGTAAACATAATAGTGGCGTTCATTGCCAGGGTGGGGTGCCTACCCAGCTTTTCCACTGGGCAGGTGAATGCCGGGAGAGGGTTTTTTAGTTTCTGCGGTAGGTATCTTACCCAAAAACATGGAAGATCTGCCTGCGAATTATCACCAAAAATGAACGTTTTACGGATCATAGCCTTGATACTCCCTTCTCATAGGTTATATGGGAAAAACGCTCAAAATAGCCGAAAATATAGGTCTCACTTTCAGAAATTGACACCTTTCTATGTGATCCAGTCCCTTTCTTCGAACAGACATTCCCTTGTAGCGGGCAGGGTGTTATGCGCTGGGCTGATGTCCCCAAAGCTACTCCCCGGGGCAAGGGATCCTTAAAGGATCATGATACTTAAAGCATGATCATAACGTGATGATTACTTTCAACCCATTAAACACGAAAATCATGAAAATCAACCGCATCAACTTATTGCTTTTCCTGCTTTTTTCTTGTCATTACATAGACTATGACCCAGGTGGTGAAGCACCTCCTAAAGGCAGGATTACTTTGGAAGCCGATTACCAAGACTTGGTGGCTTCAGAATTAAGCTTTGCCGATTTTACGGAAAACAATAACATCCGCGATGGGTTCCTTGCCTTCATGGCTGACGACGGAATTATCTACAGGGGTGACTTTGTGAACGCCAAGGCTTATTATGAACCTTTACCACCCACTTCTACGGTTTTATCCTGGAGGCCTGAGGTTGCCGGTATTTCCCGTTCGGGAGACCTCGGGTATACCACGGGCCCCTACGAATCACGGCCTGGCCCAGGGGCAGACCCATCCGGTTTGGGTCACTACATCTCCCTATGGCAAAAAGTAGGGGACGGCGAGCAGTGGAAGGTTGTGTTCGATATCGGGTCGGGCTACCGGGAACAAGCCTCTTTTCCTGCGTTCGAATTTCCGAGTGACTATCCTTTAAAAATAGCATTGCAAACCGATACTTCGGAGGTGTTACGCCAGCTTTTTGCTTTAGAAGAAGCATTTTCAAATGTAAGCTCTCGGGAAAGTTTGGGACAAGCCTATCGCCGGTTCCTGGCCGATGAAACGCGTATCTTTCGTGCGCCAGCACTGCCCTACGATACTCCTGCCAAGGTTGCCGAACTGGTAAGAACCTCTACACAGTCAGTGTCCATTGCACCAGCGGCAGGCAAAGTCTCACAGGTAGGGGACATGGGTTATACCTACGGTTTTGCAAGCTTAAAAAATGGCAGCACAAGGCCCTATTTACACATATGGAAACGGGAAGGATACCAGGGGTGGAAAATTGTGATCGAAGTTTTACCTGTTCCTTAAAACCAATAAAATCATGAATAAAATAATAAAAATATCAACATTAGCTTTTGCTTTTTCGATTGCAATCAACGTCTTCACCCTTGCCCAGGATCAGCCTCAAACGATCTTTCAAAGAGATACCACTTTTCATAAGGGGAGATTTTTCAGCCCCGCGGTACGTGTTCATTTTTATGGCAATGACCTAAATACGGAAGCGTCCACCCTGGTGGGGGGTACTTTTGGTTGGGTTTTCAACCGCTCGTTTTTACTCGGGGTAGGAGGCTTTGGTAAAGTGACCCGTACGCGCTACTCCGCTAGCTATGCCCAGCGTAATGACGATGGACAAGTGATCAATGATCGGCACCCTATGGGATTGGGCTATGGTTATGGAGGACTGGTGCTGGGGTTTGTTGCTAACTCCAACCGGCCTGTCCACTTCACTTTTCCCGTATTGATCGGTTTAGGTACGAGTAATGAGTACGAGATCGAAGAGGATGGCGATCATGGCACTACCATTAATTCACCGGGATTTTTTATCATAGAACCTGCCATAAACATGGAGGTGAACCTGTTGGAAGACTTGAGATTCAATCTCGGCCTCACCTACCGGTACATGGATACGTCCCGGTTTGACGAGTTGGATAGTGGAAGCCTCAATGGACTGGGTATCCACGTAGCGATTAAATTTGGGAGCCTTTAGCTGCCGTTAAGCCGGTAATCATCCTTTATTAAACTTCAATTGCCCATTTCAAGGATACGTTTTTGTACCTAAACCCCCGTTTTTCAAAAGCGTTCCCTTGGACTGGGTTATGTAGATACAACAAAAGAAAAATGAAATCTATACCTAGCAGCAGGAAGCTGCTGTGTTTGTTTGTGCCGCTTCCTCATAATAGGATCATCGAATACATACGTTCCAAATATGATCCACCTTCTTTTAAATGCATACAAGCCCATGTTACGTTATGCCGTGAACATGAAGTTGCCGATTGGTCGGAGGTGGAGGATAAACTCAGCGCCTTGGAAGAGGTCCATATCCCATTGAATTTCAAAAGACCTGAAATTGCAAAGGAAGGGGGACTTTTCCTGTTTGCGCAAGGGAGAAGTGACGAGTTTTTTAAATACAGGAAATTCTTGCTCCCCAATGACCGGGAGGTGGATTCACTTTCACCTCATATTACGCTGATCCATCCCCGGACTCCCTACAGCAGTATCAAAACGCTCTCACAGGTTTCGAAATTTATATTCCCCCAGGGGATCATCTTTAGAGAGATCGCTTTGATCGAACAGACCCATGGAAGTAGCTGGAGGGTTATACGACGTTATTCCGGGGTTTCTCCTCTTGAAAAATACCGTTTATGAGGAGGATCGAAACGGAGATCCTTATCAATGCTACCCTTTCGAGAGTGTGGGAGGCCATTGCCGATTTGAAGGGATATGAAAAATGGTGTTCCTCCATAAGGTTTGAGAAAGGTAAGCCAGGACTCCATCAACCCTTGGTCATGGTTACGGGAGCTCCTGATGGTTCCGGGAGGACCTACAAGGGAAAAGGAAGGATCATAGAATTTATTCCCTACTGCTCTTTGACATGGAGTGGGGGAATAAAAGGAGTCTTAGAAGGACATCATTTTTGGCATTTATCATGTTGTATCGACGGCCGGACGAAGCTGATCCAAGGTGAGGATTTTTATGGGCTTTACCCGTTTTTCGCTGGAAATGGGAAAATACAATCTTTTAAACCGTTTTATGAGAATATAAATGCCGAACTTAAAAGGCATGTGGAAAGACAGGAAAACGGCACTCCATGGCGATGACCTGGCCGGAAAAAGTATATGATCTCATAACCACAACTTCAGCATTTTAAATTCAAAGATAATTTTTGTTTATTATGTATATGTGAAAACAAACAAGCCCCATGAAAAAATTAACCCAATTTTTAAACCCCGATGAATTGCCCAAAAACCCGGCGTTTTCTAACGTAGCGATCGTCACCGGACCCCACAGAACCATCTACATCGGCGGCCAGGATGCGGTCAATGCCCAAGGTGAAGTGATCGGTAAAAACGACCTGGGCAAGCAGGCTATACAAATATTGGCAAACCTTAAAAGTGCCCTGGGAGCTGCCGGGGCTTCTTTGAACGACCTGGTAAAGTGGAACGTGTATGTACTGGCCGGGCAAAACCCGGAACCTGCATTTCGAGTATTCCAGCAAGCCATGGAAGATATGACGGACCCACCCCTTATCTCCATGATCTTTGTAGCCGGGCTAGCCCACCCCGATTTTTTAATGGAAATAGATGCTGTAGCAGTGCTTCAAGCCTAATGATTTTGAATACCTTTTACCATGATTTTAAAAAAAATACCGGTGAGTGTCTCATTCCCCGGTCAGCACCTGTCTAAAGGGTAGATCAAAAAATAAAATCATGAAAAAGTTATTAGCATGTATCGCCTTATTGTTTCTAGGCACTACTTTTTACGCTCGAAATGAGCCCCGGGAAATGAAGAACGAAGCCATTGTTAGGGCGATGTTCGAGGCTTTTAACCAACACGAATGGCAAAAGATGGCCTCTTTTTACGATGAGCAAGCGCGGTTTTTGGATCCCTCTTATGGCCCAGGCTATATAGGCAGGTCAAGACAGCAAACCGTGGAGCACTACCGGGAGTTAGAAAAAATGTTCCCCGACATAAAGGATGAACTCACCGACGTGATCGCATCCGGCAATAAAGTGGTCGTGCAATTCCTTTCGACCGGCACTGCTCCCGACGGAACTCAGTGGCACTTGCCCATTTGTACCGTATTTACGTTAAAGGATGGGGAGATCGTAGTAGACGCTACCTATTATGATAATGCTACCCCCGGTAATTAGAGAACCCTGGCCATTGGTTGAGTAGGCCCTCGGTATTAACGGTCTAATTCATTGGATAGCCAAACCCCTCGAAAATTGTTACGCTCAAAACTTCAAAATAGTATACCTATGAAAAATTTTATTTTATTCATTCGTGAAGACATTGCCCACATCAATGCATTGTCTGGAGAAGAAATGCAGGCAGACATACAAGAATACACCCAGTGGGTAGAAAGCTTGGCCAAAACGGATAACTACGTGGAGGGTGATCCGTTAGAACCAGGAGGCTGTTATGTGAAAAAAGACAGGATAAGCACTGATGGTCCATTTATCGAATCCAAGGAAGCGATCACGGGTTACATTCTTCTTAAAGCCCGTGATATTGAGCATGCTACTGAATTAGCAAAACATTGCCCGGTTTTCAAACATGGGGGGCAATTAGAATTGAGACCCACCAGGGTTTCATAGACCTAAACGATACCCGTCAGTACCAAAGCCTTATTCGTTATCGATGGAAAGGCAACAGATTTTTAGATATCCTTAACCACCAAGGGCTTACGGTTATGACAATGTGGAACTTACAAGAGATTTGAAATTGAACTACTAAAAGCAAAGGAATGAAAGTTTTTATGATCTTTATCAAAGAAGATATTGCAAAACTTAGCGATGTGCCTGACAGGGAGCAAGAGGCTTACTTCCATGATTGGAAGCAGTGGGTGGCAGAATTGACCAGTTCGAGTGACTACCATTCAGGAGGCTCCTTGGATCATGAAGGCCGGTATTTGGCCGAAGGAAAAGTTTTAAGCGATGGGCCGTTCATCGAAGCCAAAGAAGCTGTAACCGGCTACTTTAAGATCAAGGCACAGGATATGGAGCATGCTGTCGGGCTGGTTAAAGATTGCCCCGTGTATCAATATGACGGTGCCTTAGAAATACGGCCGATCATGGTATATTGACCCTAGGAAACCTAAGCACATGTCTATTACCAAAGAAGTTGACCGTTTCTACCGTGATAATTTCGGTAAGTTGGTTACTTCTTTGGTTTCCTATTTTAGGCTGTCAAATTTACAGTTGGCAGAAGATATCGTACAAGAGACGTTTGTAGCGGCGCTGAAAAACTGGTCTGCCAAGGGCATACCTACAGACCCCCAGGCGTGGCTTTTCAAAGTATGCAAGAACAAAGCACTTAATGCGCTGGACAGGGAGCGAACCAAAAATAAAGCTAGTTCCGTTCTCGTAAGATTAGAAGATGCGAATCACCAATTAGACCAGTCTTTTTTACCCTCCGAAATTAAGGATAACCAACTCAGGTTACTTTTTGCCGCCTGTCATCCCCACTTCTCCGCCAAGGCGAGGATCATCCTTACGCTCAAGATCCTGGCCGGGTTTAAGGTAGAAGAAATAGCCAAAGGGCTGGTGATGCAGCCCGGGGCCGTTAGAAAAACGCTACTACGTACTAAACAGACGATCACCGAACTCAACATGCCCCTCAAGGTACCTTTCATTCTCCAGTCGCGGGAAAGGCTTAACAGTGTGCACCAAGTACTCTATTTAACATTTAACGAGGGATACCGGGCCTCCTTTGGCGATCAAGTGATCCGGGAAGAGCTCTGCTTGCAAGGGATGCAGTTGGTCAAAGCTCTGCTAGAGGAGGAAAACATTATGACACAGGATACCCAGGCCCTATTTTCCCTGATGTTATTCAATGTTTCTCGCTTCCATGCCCGGCTGGATGACAATGGTGAACCGATAGAATTAGAGCTACAGGACAGGAGCTTATGGGACCAGGACCTTATCCTCCAAGGCATTAAGTATTTCAATGCCGCTAAATCTGCCAGCCCTTGGTCCAATTACCATTACGAGGCGGCGATTGCCTCACTTCACTGCACCGCTCCCAGTTTTAAGGAGACACCTTGGGACTCCATCGTAAAATTATATGATGGACTACTGCAAATCAATGCATCTCCTTTTGTATGCTTAAACCGAAACTTGGCTCTTTTCTACAGTGGCTGCCGTCACGATGCGCTACGGCAGGTGGAGTCCATCCGTGGTTTAGAAAACAATTATAATTACTTGGCTGCTTTGGCCAAAATGAATCATTCGTTAGGGAACCGGCAGGTGGCGCTGGATCACTATCTGGATGCTTTTAACTTGGCAACTGTTAATGGAGAGAAACGTTTTTTAGCTAAAAAGATCCAACAACTACGAGACGGGAAATAGCGATGGAGACGGTTGTGGAAGAACTAGGAATCTGAAATCAGAAAACTGAAATAGGAAATCAGAAATTAGTGGCGTCCGGGAAAATCCTGGGGTAGTAGGAAGTCTGAGATAGAAGAACATTATTTTTAACTATTTTGGCAATAACAATCGAAATCTTTTCTTTTCCTATTTCTGATTTCAGATTCCTGCTTTTAAGCGTTGATCCGCTAAGTAATCTATCGATACATCAAGTCGGCAAGTCCTTCCAGGCCATATAAATCCCGGTACGTAAACATTTTTCTCTTCTTCGTGGTGTCATTTTCACTTTTTCGATCCTTAATGCTTATGAGTAGGCCAGGTTGAAATGTGGATTACAAGCGAAATGGGTCCATAAGGCGAATAAAAGTAGTTACAGGATGAAAAACACGCTGGGCATTATGGTGATCCTAACGGCGCTGTTGCTTTTAACTATGGCGGCGCTGTTCATCTATAAAAAAGACAGGACAAAGGCACACCGAGTGGCCGGGTTTTGGCTGTTGGTATTGTTTGTTCTTTCAATGGTAAGCTATTATGAGATCACCTATTTGGATCGGCTTTACCCGGTATTGTTAGGTACACAAGGAGTATTGGCGATCAATGTGTTTTTCAATTGTGCCTATGGTGCCGCGGTTTTAGCTGAACGTGAAAGTACATGCTGGAGATCCCGGGTAACCCTCTTGCCTTTCATACTCTTTATTACCTATTATCTGCTTTCCATTTATCCGGGTTACTTGCCCATACCAGCTTTCATTTTTGACCACAATTATCCCCTCATGTTACAACTTTTGGCAGGAGCAAGCATTTTTTTAGTGGTAGCCCAAAACTTAAGATTCTTGTGGCAAACCACTCTTTTTCAAAAATCCGCAGAGGGATATGCTAAGAAAGAGCTTGACAACTTCAAAAATGTGCTGCTGGCTGTTTTGACCGTGTATTTTTTCATTATGCTTTCACAGGTCATCAAACCTAGCAATGATTTTGAAGGATATTATGCTTACTTCCTATGCCTGGTCATGGTATTCAGTACTGTAGGGATAGCTGGTTATTACATGTATCGTCAAAAGTATTTATGCCCGCTCATTTCCCGGCAGGTGAAGATTCCGGGTGAATGGCAAAGCACAGGAGAAAAGAAGAATAAAAATGATGAGTTGTTTTTAACCATTTATGAGAAGATCGTTAGTGCGACGGAAAGTAATAAATTGTACCTCTTCCCGGGTTTTTGTGTATCCAAGCTGGCTATAGTCATTGATGAAAATCCCAGCTACATTTCCGAAGCCATCAAAAGATATAGTGGGTGCAATTTCCTCTCTTTTGTCAATAAATACCGGGTAATGGAAGCAAAAAAGATGATGTCGGATCCCGCTTACAGCCACTACTCCTTAGTTTCCATAGGGATGGAGGCAGGATTTAACTCAAAATCTACGTTTAACCGGGTATTTAAAAAAGAGATGGGAATTACGCCTTCTGAATACCAAGGCTCACAACAAGCGGGTGAAGCTGTATTGTCCAAGGCTTAAAAACCATCTAAATACAAGTCCCATTTTCTAAAAATGCGACCTCCATGTTACCAAGTATCCTGTAATTGGTTGAGTTCAATCAGCACAATTTTTTATCTATGGAAAATCTAATCAAAAAGATCTTTTTAGTATTCTTAGTGGCTTTAATGGCTCATGCCGTAATGGCGCAGCCACATACTACGAATCGGTGGAAAGGGATATGCTGGGGAGGAAGTTGGAAAAAATGGCTCCAGCCTAACGGGTTGTACGATCCGAGAGGTGTGAATAGCGACTTAGAAAATATTGCCTATGCCGGGGGACATTGGGTGAGGGTGAATTTTAGCCAAGATGAATCCATCGAAGCTTTGCGTCAAAAGGTAGATGCCGCAAAAAGTGCAGGGCTCAGGGTACTTTTTGTTTACTATAAAAGGAACCCATCTAAGACTTACGGTACAGAAGAGCAAGAGGCACAAAACGCAACATACCTCAAAGGTATTGTTCATGAATTCAAAGACTATATCAAGCATTGGGAGGTCCACAACGAACCTAACTTGAGAGATTATTGGATCCTCGGGCCTTCGGACAACGACAGCACGTACAGCGAAGAAGAACGTCGGCGGCTCTACAACGAAGGAGTGCACAAATATGTAAAGCATTTGAGACGCTGTTACGATGCCATCAAAGCAGAAGATCCCGGGGCTATCGTCATATTGGGAGGCCTTTCTGAATGGAGACATGAACGGTTTATGGATAGGCTGACGGTAGAAGAGGCCTATAAGTGGGTGGACGAGGTGGCTTTTCATCCCTATGGCAATGACGCTAGCCATGTGATACGCCGGTTAAGAGCGTTCAAGATAAAAATGGGTGAATGGCCGGAAGGATACCAAGATAAGCCCATTTGGATCACGGAGTTTGGCTTCCAATCCATATGGCCGGATAAGCAATCCAAAGTAGATTCCGAAGAAGAAAAGGCAGAATTCCTTGCGCTCACGTATAACCTGTTATTAGACAGCCTGCCGGCTAAAGTTAGAAGACCCATCTTTTGGTACACATTACATGAATCGGGGGGAATTTTTGACGGCTTTGGTTTAGTTAAAAAAGGATACAACGATGATCGAAGCGGTGTCGTGGATACGCTCTTGCCTGCTATAGAAACATACAGGGCCTTGGATGATACTCCCCGGCCCAACGGTCGTGCGCTCTATGACGTAGTATTTGCCGATGGCCCTAACGGTATGGACTACTCCGTTCGTGAAAACTTACAACCCGGGGATAAACAGTACGGAGATAGAAACTATACGTTCACCGGGATCCCCAATTTTATGCGTGGGCTGGGGTGGATACAAACGGCCAACGATTCAAAAAATTTCAAGGGAGATTCACCGGTCTCATTTCGTGTGAGCCGGAAAACCACGGTCTATGTAGCGGTAAGTACCAATACGCCACGCCTGGCTTGGCTGGACGGCTGGTCTACCCTTACAAGTGAGCTTACGAACTCAAGAGGCGCCACTTTCAGGATATTCCGCAAAGAGTTCAATGCCGGCGCCAACGTCGTTTTAGGGAAAGTCGATAATAATGATGCCAGTTTTTATACCGTCATCCTTAACCCAAGCCTAATTTATGATGCCCGTTTCCTCGATACAGCTAATGAGGCGGATTGGTCGGTGCAAAATAATATGCAGGTAAATAGGAAGCAGTATGGTGATCGGGATTACACCTTTACGAAACTACCAAGCGACTTAACAGGCAAATCGTGGATCAGGACGGCTAATGACTCCAAGTCATACAGTGGCAATACCGCAGCGACATTCAAATTAAGCCGTAAAGCCGATGTGTTCTTGCTTACGGACTCTCGCATAGCGGATGGTTCATTGGACTGGCTGCAAGATTGGGAATTGACCGGCGAAACAGCCGAAAATTCAGAGCCTTTGTCGTACAAGATCTACAAAAAAGGTTTTGACAAAGACGTTTCGGTTTCACTAGGAGCGGTCAATAATTCACAGGTAAGCTTTTATACAGTAATAGCAGACCCAGTATTTGAAAGCCCCATTAATATCAATGGGGTGACTGTGGGTGCACAACACCCTGGCAACACGGCGGAAAAGTCATATGACGGCCAGCAGACGACCCGTTGGTCTAGCGATGGAAATGTAACCCATGGCTGGATACGCTATACCTTTAGAGAGGCTTCTATCCGGGGGATAAAGATCAAATTTTACAAGGGGAATACACGTACCTACCCGATCACCCTGCATGTGGATGACACCAAAGTGTTTGAAGGGGCTACCACCAAAACCCCGGGCTATTGGAGCCATTCTTTTGATAATGTGCGAGGGAGTTCGCTAGAGATCGCTTTGACGGGCGACAATTCCGATGACAACGGCTGGATAAGTATTTACGAGGTAGAGATCTATTTTGACCTCAAAGTTCCCTTGGGCAGCGCTTCAACGCGAAGAGTTGAAGCTGACCGGGTATTACCAGTCGATGAAAGTGAGTGGAAGGTAGTACATCCCAATCCAGTGGAGGAACGATTATACCTGCCATTAAGTGCTGCGGGATCCGATGATTTGACCGTAGTGATCAGGAGTGGTCTTGGAGACCAGGTATATCGTGGTAAAGCTGAATTACACAATGGAACTCCTTCCATTGATACTCGCTTCCTGGCCCCGGGCTACTACTTTATTAAGATCGGGGATGGTGGACACTGGACCAGGATCGTGAAACGCTGAACTACTTTGTTGGCACAAGATCCAACCGGGCTGACCTGGGGGTTTCAGAGCCCCCGGGCCAAGCTTCCCGGTAAATACTTTTCAGGTTTAAATGCATAAATCAATGAAAAGCAACATATGAGCAGGATTAGTCGTTTTCCCAGGGATCATAAGATCCAAAGCTCCAAAGATGACCTTCCAGGTCATAACAGGTATAATTTTTCCCACCGTAGTCTTCGGCTTTCAGTTCCAGGGCAATTTTGGCTCCGCGCGCTTTGGCTTTTTGGTAGTGCGCTTCGATCTCGTCATCCCCTAAGATTATGTAAGGGCTTTGAGTTTCAAAACCATCAATCTCCCCCGGGTGCTTGATGAATTTTGAAAACTCAGAACCATTATTGGAAGAGTTTAGCATGATCATACTGCCTTTGTGGGTTAACTGCGCATGAACGACCGTTCCCGCTTCGTTATCGTGAACGACCTTTTGCTCAAAGCCAAAAGCATCGCAAAGCCATTGAATGGCCTTTTTTGCATCTTTGTATGCCATCGTAGGTATGATCTTTGGTTTAGTTTCCATAGTATTCTTTTTACTTTCAAATATTTAAAATTAATGGAGGGTGTTCTTGGAAAAATGCGACATCTTTTGACGGTAAGAAAGTTATAAATCGGAGGTTCCTTGTTTAGGTCCTCTTTTTGACCGTTTCAAACCTCTGAAGGGAGTGTAGTAGACAGTTTTAGTCAAGAGCTTCTCGCCATTCCACTCCCTCCGGGTCGCCGTAAAAATAAGCCTTAGGATTATAGCCGGAGAATTTTTTGAATTCATGGGTGAAGTGCGATTGGTCATAATAACCGCAGTCCAATGCGATTTGGGCTAATGATTTATAACGATTGTCATATTCGTTAACCGCGGCCTGGAAGCGGATAACCTGCGAATAAGCTTTCGGGCTGAAACCTGCATACTGCTTAAACTTGCGTTCAAATTGCCTTCGGGATAAAGAGCATTCGTTGGCGAGCTGATGAACATCAATTCTCCCGTTGGCTTCAACTATCGAACGGATGGCATAAAAGATGCCTATATCATGTTGATGACACCTGGTCAGCCGCTTTTCCAGGAAGCAAGTAATAATTTTTAATCTTTCCTCGTTGGTTTGGGCCAGTATCATCTGTTCTTCCAGTGTTTTTCCTATCCCTGGAATTACGGATTCCAAACCAGGCACCTGGTTGGTTAATTCAACCGTAGGAAGAGATAGTAACATGGGGAGTGTGAAAGGATAGAGATATATACCAAAAATACCAAATCCCGTATGGCTTTGGTATCTTCTAAACCTAGAGGCAGGTCCATGGACCAGTGACAAAGCTGATCTTTCCCTACCCTCTTGCATCAATTCATCAAATGTGCCCTGGTAATGAAATACTAATTCAGCGCACCCATCAGCCATATTGCGGTGTATGTACGGCTTTTCACTCTCAAGGATCCAAAAAAAACGGACATAAGGAGAGAGACTGCTAGGAGGAGCTATGATTTGATATTTCAAAACCGTTAAAGATTATATCGAATTTAATAAATCTCGAGTAAGGATAGAAACCAGTTACAAATCGAGGGCTTTATTTAATGATAAATTTATGACACTAGTGTCGTGTCAAGGCTCAATTGACGTGTAGGATTAAACAATGAACTCTTTTTGCCAAGTTGGGAAGTTCTCGACAAGTTAGCAGTAGGCAAAGGGCAGTAGGCAAAATAGGGGGTTGCCGACTGCCGACTTTGGGAACGAGACCGAAAAAAATAGCTTGAACGTCATTTGAGCCTTGACGCTGCACTAGTATGGTTTTGACGTTCCGATTCTTAGAGCCTGGAGTGTTTAATAAGGAATCGTCACCCCCCATTGCCCACTGTCCTTTTCTTTATCATAGAAATCGGCCGGTAGAGGGGTGTGAGCCTATGTGAAAGCCTGGATTCACTGGGTTGTTTATCATGGGTCCTTCTTTTTGTGTGTATCAATTTCTCGTTGGGCGACTTCGCAGATTCCTGCCCTGGCCTCTAATCCCACCTTACAAAAGTAGCAGAATGACGTCATCATCGTGTGTTTCATGATGGTTAGGACAATTGGATAGCAACCAAAAACAGTTGAATTTGACCTATAATAATGATTGTCAGTGACTTAAACCTAGAAAAGTAGGGCTAGTTTTAAAGAGAGGAGGCCACTAATGGGCCACCTTTTTTTACATGTCAAATGATCAAAGCACGCAAGGGCCATATTGATCGGGGGTATACCCTGCGCATTCTGCCCTGCAGGCATTACTGAATTTGATAGTGGTACCAATAATGCATACCGGGTCATACTGGTCAGTACAATAGCATTTCCCGATGGGTTTTTCGGCCACCGCATCGCGATGACTTGAAAGGAGCAAGCTAAAAGTGATGCCTACTACCAGTGATGCCACTCCTAGGATCTGTGTTTTTTTCATAATAATTGTGTTTAGTGATAAATGTGAGTAGGCCTTGTAACAAGGCTCTTGCAGGTTGAAGTTCTCGAAAATAAATAGGGTGAAAGTCTCACTTTTTGAAAATGAGACCAGTACTGTTCCTGTTTCCCTGTGCCTACCATTTCGAAAGAAGAACTTCAAAGTCCTCTTTGTCATTGATATTATGTGCGTTATGGGTAGTTCTTGATTAATTGGTCCTAATTTTTGGATTTGATACTTTTTCATGGGTATGATTCCCTATTTTCCTGTCGAGATCAAGGCATGATTTTGCAGGGTGCAATTAAAAAGAGCCTTACCATCGTGTGTAAGCCTTTGGAATGAAAGGGTTGAATTCTTCTTTGTGTAATTTCAAAGTAGCCCAACCATGAACGTAGGGCCTATGAAATGCCCGGGTATATTCCATGGATTTGTGATCAGATCCTTTTGATGAAACCCCATTGATACCCATTTTATACACCTTTCACCGATTTTAGTCATGAAATAGGGATTTTTTACTTGATGTTTTCCGTTCATTATCACATGCGCGGTGTTCATGCACTTCCTAATGTTTCTTTTTTTGACAAATACCCCATTACCCTCCAGTAAACTTTCTATGCCAGAACCTTCTTTTTACTTGTTTATTTTAGGTCAATCTGTAGTGCCGATCGTACTCATTCTTTTCTTTTTTAAAAGAGAAAAGAGTAGGGCAGATCATCTTTTTATGGCTTGGATGGCGCTGTCTATCTTCTCCTCTGGGCTTTTTTTATGGCAGCGTTGGCAAGGGCCTGGCGTAAGTCATCCTTCACAAACCATCCGGGCAGACCAGGTGTTGGCCACACTCGATATTGTTTTTCTTTACTTCTATTGCTCCCACCTTCTCAGCAGGAATTATAAAACGCGTAAGGTGGATCTTTTGACCCTTCTCCCTTTTGGGATAGCGGTACTACTTTGGATCTCCCATCTTTTTTGGCCCGGGGATCTTTTCAAGATCGACTCGCAGTACCCTAGCTCTACACCCATTCATTTGCAGTTTTTAATGAATGTATTGGTACTCGTTTCTTTTGTTATGACCGTGGCGTTTTTGTTTAAAGCAAACCTGGCAGGACTCTCTGACCGGGTGTCCAAGCGACACCTGTTTTATCTTAAAGGTTTTTTGGTTTCCGGGGCCTTGAACCACGTTCTTATTATATCCTTACATTTCTTAGCCGAGGACATATTGAAGCTTTTTAAAAATGACCTATTTTTTTACAGCAATGCCTTTATGGTATTGACCTCTATTGGCCACCATTACTTTGCCTATTGCCAAAGAAGTATCTTCAAAGTTCCTGTTGCTGATTTTGCGAGAAACACCTGTGAGGACCAAGGTGCCTCGCAAATAATTTTTAATAAAATTCGTAAGTGTATGGAAGAAGATAAGCCGTATTTGAACAGCAACTTTTCTGTATCCCAGCTGGCAATGTTGGTGGGAGAAAATCCAAATTACATTTCCAAGGCTCTAAGCCAATATGGCAAAACAAACTTCCTGGCTTTTGTGAGCCAGTACCGCGTAAGGGAAGTTAAGCAGATCATGACAGACCCCGCGTACCAAAATTACACCCTGGTATCCATTGGATTAGAGGCGGGTTTTAATTCTAAAGCTACTTTTAACCGAACGTTCAAAAAAATAGAAGGCATAACCCCTTCGGCTTATCGTGATCAACTGAAGGACCAGCCCCAGGCACTGGTGTCGAGCCAGGCCTCAAATGACAGTTAAACTTTTTTTGATTTCATTCTTAAAGTAGGTTAGTGTCATGTCAAGCCTCAAATGACGTTCAAGCTATTTTTTCGGTCTCGTTCCCAAAGTCGGCAATCGGCAGTAAACAGTCGGCAACCCCCTATTTTGCCTACTGCCCTTTGCCTATTGCTAACTTGTCGAAAACTTCCCAACTTGGCAAATAGAGTTCATTGTTTAATCCTACACGTCAATTGGGGATTGACACGACACTAGTGAT
>JANQLQ010000332.1 GCA_028280565.1 Fulvivirga sp. | reverse complement strand
ACGAGCGTGGTACCGCACGAATGGAAACGGTACCACGCTCGTGCATCACTATGCTGTGTAACAGGTCGATCATTTTTACGGGATCATGCAAGGAAAGTAAGCTTTCTATGGTTTCGTCCTCGTCGGTAATCCCAATATCAAGTAATTTATCGGCCAGGTCACGACGTTGTGATAATCCGCGTTCGGAAAGATGTGCTATTAAGCGTTTCTTATGATTTCTGCGGGCTAAGGTCGATATCAGAGTATCTTTCGATGTGTATTTTTGGACCCAACCTAACACCATTCCGAACTTATCGCCCGGTATATCTTTTAATCCATGGTGTAATTGGGACACTACGAACGAAAAATGATCCGATACCGGGGAGATCAGCCCTTGGATTGCGCCCAGGGGGGTGTTGATCTCATGGGCGATGCCAGAAACTAATTGGCCTAAGGCTGCCATTTTTTCTTGGGCTACCAGTTGGTCTTGGGTGGTGCGGAGTTCTTCTAAAGTGTCATTTATACGCTTATTGGCCCGCTTACGGAAACGGTTACTCCTGTGGAGGATGATCACAATTAGCAAAACCAAGAAAAAAAGTATAAGAGTTACTACAAGATAGGTCGTCCTAGTGGCTAACTCTTTGTCCTGCTCCTTAATGATCTTCTGATTTTCATACTGTTCATAATTGGCTTGAATATTGGCCATATCTTTGATCACTCCTTTGTTTAGAAATTCGTAATTAATTGAATCATACTTAACTAAATACTGGTAAGCTAATTCATACTCCCCTTGTTTCGAGTAGATATCTGCTATGCGCTGGTAATTTTTGCTTACCCAAATCATCTTATTTCTAGATTGGGCCAACTCTAAACTCTTTTTACACAAGTCTAAGGCTTTATCAAAAAAACCATTCTCTTTTTGTATTACTGATAAGTAGTGGTAGGATACTATCTGCTTATGGATAAGTTGGTGTTCCTTAGATATAAGAAGGCTTTTTTCGAAACAATCAAATGACTCTTGATACTTTTTTTGATCCATGTAGGAAAACCCTAGTCCAATAAGTGCTTCAGCCCGGGCTCCAGGACAATTTGATGGGCAGAGCGCCATAACCCTTTCATAATACTCTATGGCTTTATCGTGGTCTTCAAGATTTGTGTAGCACAATCCTAGGTTTCCTAAAGTAGATGTGAAATTCAGCCCCAGTGACTTTTTGATATCCAGTGATCTTTCCAAGTAAAAAATGGCTTTATCTAGGTCACCGATGTGATAGTAAACAAGCCCGATGTTGTTACAACTAAAAGCAATTTGCTTATCGTTTCGATCTTCCTCTCGCATTTTTAAAGATTCAAGGTGGTAGCTGAGTGCCTTGTTGTAGATCGAATAATCGTAATGAAGCATTCCTAACTCATTCAAAATGGATTTTCTTCTTTCCCTGAAGCCATTCGAAACACTGATGATCAAGCCCCGCTTATAAAAATATAATGCACTATCAAAATCCCCCAGGCTTTTAAAAATATGTCCTTTAGCCGCATTAGCCCTTACAATTTGGAGTGAATCCCCTGACCGATAAGCCAAGCTCCACATGTGTTGTCCGTACTTTTGAAGACTGTCTATATTATAAGAACGTGCATATTGAGTATATCTCTCGGCCACTTGTTCGAATTGATCTACAGGCGTCATAATGTCCTCATTTACCTGGGCATGGGAGAAAAAGTATAAATTAAACAATAGCAGGAAAATGACTAAACTTTTCATGACCCTTCACTTAGGCAATATGACCAGAAATGTGGTCAGCACTTCTTGATCTTTCAAATTGATCATCCCATCATGCTGATGCACAATTTTACGAGAAATATTCAGCCCTAGCCCGGTCCCGTACCCTCGCTTTTTGGTGGTGTAAAAAGCCTCGAAGATCTTATCACGTGCGTCTACCGGTATCCCAAACCCGTCATCCATGATCTTCACTTGGACATTTTCCGGCAGCTCCTTGATAACTATGGTAATTGTCCCCTTGCCTTCAACAGCTTGGATCGCATTCATCAACACATTGGTCCAAACTTGCCCGAGGCTATCCGGGTTGCCTTTGATCATAGAAAGCTCTTCGGGATACTGCTTGACTAAGCGAATGCCGTGTTTGAATTCGTTGCCCAGTAGAACCAATGCCTGATCTATATTCTCCCTCAAATCAATCGGTGTATTCCTATCGCCAGACCTATTAGGCTGGGAGTACGTTTGCAACGCACTGACCATTTTGGAGATCTTATTCACTACCGTTTCCATTTGTGCGGTACCACGCTCATGCATCACTATGCTGTGTAGCAGGTCGATCATTTTTACGGGATCATGCAAGGAAAGTAAGCTTTCTATGGTTTCATCCTCGTCGGTAATCCCAATATCAAGTAATTTATCGGCCAGGTCACGACGTTGCGATAATCCGCGCTCGGAAAGATGTGCTATTAAGCGTTTCTTATGATTTCTGCGGGCTAAGGTCGATATCAAAGTATCTTTCGATGTGTATTTTTGGACCCAACCTAACACCATTCCAAACTTATCGCCCGGTATATCTTTTAATCCATGGCGTAATTGGGACACTATAAAGGAAAAATGATCCGATACCGGGGAGATCAGCCCTTGGATTGCGCCCAGGGGGGTGTTGATCTCATGGGCGATGCCAGAAACTAATTGGCCCAAGGCAGCCATTTTTTCTTGGGCTACCAGTTGGTCTTGGGTGGTGCGGAGTTCTTTAAGGGTTTCTTGCAACTGGTCATTCGCACGTTTTCGAAAACGATTGTTGCGATAGACCACCACAATAATTATACATACCGATCCGAGACTGACAGCCAAAAGAACAAGGAAATACGCCTGCTTTTCAATCTGGCGGCTTTGGTTTTGAATAATCACCTGGCTCGACCTATTTGCCTCTTTGATCTCCAGGTCACCAATTTTTCTAATGCGATCATTTAAAGCTATATCCTTATCCAATGAATCTGATTTTTTTAAATAATAATATGCTAGCTCGCTGTCACCGGCAGTTCCATATAATTCACTCATTTGACGATAGGTGCCTGCCAAACGAGATTTTGAGCCTATTTTTTTGGAAAGTATCTCTGCTTTTATGAATAAAATTGCAGCCTGGGCAAGGGAATCTTGCTTTTCTTTAAGCATAGACAGGTTTTGATAATAAGAAATAAGTTTTAGAAAATCATCTTCCTGGATAATTTGCTCTGCCCTATAAAAAAAACTCCCTGATTTTTTGAGGTTTGTCTTTTTTAAATGACCATAGCCTAACCCTATATAAGACTCTATTAATGTTAATCGCTCATGATCATTTGTAAAGGAACCGATAGTATCAATTGCAGCAGTAAAAGTGACAATGGCAGAGTCATATTTACCTAAATCCAAATAACAATGCCCAATATTGGCAAGCGGTCCTGCCTTTTCTGTCGGCAATGCCGCTAAAAAATGCTCAATAGCCAAATCACAATTACCGATACTCCTGTAAACCAAGCCAATATTGTTATTGACCATTGCAACACCCCCGATATCAGATGGGTCTTTCTTGTTCAAGGACTTAAAAAAGAATTCAAGCGCTAAATCGTATTCACGATATTCCTGGTACAAAATCCCTATAAAGTTATAGACTTGGGAAAGGCGAGGAGAGTTTAACCCAAGAGCAAAGTCTATAGCTTCGAAATAATAGTACAAGGCGTAATCGTAATTCCCTAACCTTCTCTGGACAAGCCCATTGGCATTGAAGGCACGAAGCAGCATGGTAGAGTCTTGTGTTGCCCATGCATATCGCATAATTTTTTTACCTAGGTAATCCGCGGAGTCAACATTACCAAGTGCATACTCAGAAAACTTAGCTGTAAGTTCTTCGAATTGCCGTTCCGAAGAACTTACATCCTGACCTAGAGCGTAGGTCAACCCCACAAATTGAAGAATAATGGTCAAGTAAATTTTTGAGCGGCCTACTTTCATTCTTCCCAGAAATGAATTTAGATGTTCTTTGTTTACGACGATTTAAAAATAATCAAACCGTAAATATAAACGTACGATTTGAAGAAATTTAACATTTCCTGCAAGAATCAAAGAAAGCATTTAACAGCTGAAATGGGCCTTTTCACACTTAACCAAGCAATTGTCCTATGAACAAGTCAGCAAATAGTAAGTAAGCGGGATTAGTTTTTAAGACAATAAGGTCCCAGTGGTCACAGATTATCCCTTTGGGTAATGTTTATCAATCCCTTTCTCAATAGCCTCGATCATTTGCTCTTTCGACCAAGGCTTGTAAATGACTTTATAAAGATTCGCCTGCTTATATGCTCTCTCAATAGAAGCTTCATCGGCCTGTCCCGTCAACATGATCTTGACACAATCCGGCATTTTTTTATGCAGCTCTACCAGGAAATCATCGCCCTTCATCCCCGGCATCAGCCAATCGGAGATAGTCACCAGTATGTCCACTCCCTCGTTGATGAGTTCATCTACGATCATTAGTCCTTCTTCCCCGTTCAAGGCCAATTCATAATCGAATTCATCGCCAAACCTTTTTTGTACCTGGTACTTGACACTCTCCAAAATGGCAGGCTCGTCGTCCAATATCAGTATAACTTTTTTTGATGACATAAGTGTTGTAGTTAGGGGTCTATTAGTTTACGAAGTAAAACCTAGCTTATTATCCTGGATCATGGCCAAAACCTTCTCTATCTCATCGGCCTCATCCCCAATTAATTCCCCTAACTCTTTATACAACTCACGATATCTTAGGTCTTCGTTTTCCAAACCCAGTTTTAATAGGCCGATAAAATACTGGAAAATGACATTGCGCAGGTACACCCATTCCCGTCTAACCCCCTTTAAGGAAACCGTAGAGCGATTGTCATTCTTATCGATAATTTTTAAGATCCTCTTTTTCAGGTTGACATGCGTGGCGCTAACCTCTATGCCCGCTTTGGCATTAATTATGGCCAACCGGTACTGGTCCATGATATCTGCCAAATGCAGCAGCCGATCAAAAGGGATCAGGAGTTCTTGCCGGTCTGCCATAGGTTACCTGTGGGGAAGTTCTACTTTAAATTGTGTATAGCCCTCCTTAGTCTTACTGTGGGCAATGGTTCCGTCTAATTTTTCTACCGCTAACTTGACGAGGTAGAGCCCCAAACCGGCACTGTCCGACACCTCGGATGCCTTAGAAAAGATCTCGAAGATCTTACCCGCCGCAGCTTCATCGATACCGATGCCGTTATCGATGACATTAAACTCTACATGCCCATTATTACACTGGGAGGCATCGATCCGGATCCAGGAATCTACCCGGTTAGAGCTGTTGTAAAATTTGTAAGCGTTCGAGATCAAATTATTCAAGATGATCTTAAGCAATACTTCGTCCGACTTAAAATTGTCCATCCGTTCAACTTGATTGTCCACACGGATCTTATTCGCCCCGGGAGACTGCTGGTATTCTATTAAAATATCCTTGATCAGCCTTTTCACATCAATGGGGTTAGAAGTGATCAGGGAGTTGTTGATCTGGTTGATAACGAGCAGCTTAGACAAAATTTCGTTCAGCCGGTCGGCAGTTCTCCCAATCTTTTCAAAATAATCTACAGACTTCGGCTCTTCAATATCCATGAGCGCGATATTGCACATCCCTTGCAATGTGGCCAGCGGTCCGCGAATGTCATGAGAGGTTTTGTAAATGAAGTTGTCCAGATCGGTATTCGATTTCAACAGGGCTGCGTTGGTGTCTTTGAGCTCCTTCGTTCGTTCCTTTACCTTTTCTTCCAAGACATTATTAACATCCATAAGTTCCTTGTTTTGTTGCTCAATGATCGCGTTGGCTTCGGAGAGTTGCTGGTTGGCTTTCTTTCTTAACTGGTTGATGCGATAAAGGATAAAGAGGATCACACTGATAAGAAAAATGATAATGACGGAGAGGATCAGTAGAGTGGTTCTTCTGGAGATTTCTTGATCTTGAGAGGCTATGGTTTGTAGGTTTTCTCGTTCTTGAAACTCAATTTGAACCTTGGCCAAATTTTGAATGATCTCTTCGTTTAATATCAAACTGTTTAAAGAATCATATTTTTCTTGGAAACTATAAGCTTGTTGATAATTATCCAGCTTAGAATAAATTTTACTGTATAGTCTATAATTTTTATTAACCCAAACCCTGATATTAAGTCTCATCGCAATCCCATGACTTTTATCCAAAGTCTGTAGTGATTCATCAATCAAGCCATTTATAAGCTTTAAATCTGCCAAATTATGATAGATTATTACGGTCTTCCGCTCGAAACCTTCTGATAACGAAATCATTAGTGCCTTTTCAAAATTTATCTGAGCTTCCTCATAAGACTTACTTATCAAATGCGATGATGCAGCGCCTATATATGATTCAGTAAGCACAGACATGTTACATGAATTATTACATAAAGAAATAACCTTGTTGTAATACTCAAGGGCAACTTCATGCTGATCGAGTGAGGAATAACATAGCCCCAAATTAACAATAGCTTCAATTCCATTTACAGTTTCGCCTCCTGTTAACTCTAAAGTCTTTTCGAAATAGTCAATCGCTTGATTAAAATCCCGGATAGCAAAGTATACCAATCCAATATTGTTTAAAGCAATCACCTGTCCCGATTGATTATTTCTGTTCTCACTTAAGTTCAACGATTGAAAGTAATATTTAAGTGCGTTATCATATTCACCATAATTATAATATAGGATTCCTAGACTATTTGAAAGAGACTGTTCTCTATCGTCAAAACCGTTTCTCTTCGACATTTCGATGGCGATTGTGTAATGCTCCACTGATTTATCAAACAGGCCCTTTTCACGATAGGACCAAGCTATGGCATTCTCTAATCGAACGACTGTGAGACTATCACCAATAGAAAGTGCCAATTTCTTCCCTTGTTCCGCATAAAAAAGTGCACTATCTAAATCTCTAAACCGAACATCAACAAAATCTCGAAGTTTGAGTAATGCTCTTTCCTGAACGCTCGAATATGATAGACTGTCAATAGGGCTTTGTGCCGTGGTAGAACTGATTGATAAAATCAAAAAAAAAGCTATATGAAATGAATTCCGGAAATACAAAATCTTTAGATAAGCAAACACTGGTAAGTATACTATAAAAATCAATCTGTTCTTGAACAAAAAAGAGCCCATCTTTGAATCCATCTTAGAAAAAAACACACCGTAATCATGTTTAACTGGCTACGTCTAACATGTAAGATAAATAGGATTACTTGAAAGAAATTGAAATTAATTAAATGTCATACTAAAACCAATAAAACAATGAAAGCTAAAGTACTAACTATTCTCTTAACCCTTTCACTTTGTGGTATATTCTCAGCTTGTTCCGAAGAAGAAGTGGTGCCTTTAAACAACCACGAAGTTAAGACTGATGGTCAAGTAATGGAAAATGGCTTTTAATGTCATTGAATCAATTCATCTTTTAAAATCAATATGCAATTAACATTACTAAATATCATAATAATTACAATTATTACTGTTTCTTTTTAGCATTCAAGAGAAGAAATTACGTCACTCAGCTCTCATGTAAATACTGAAAGTGTCATAATGGAAGCTAAGTTCTGGCCTTTTATACAAGAATGATTAATTAAACTATTAAAAATATGAAATCCAAAATATTTGTAGCATTGTTCGCAGTAACCGTTGCAATGTCTTTCGCCTTCACCCTGATCAATAAACAAGAAAGAAAAACAGAAAATATCCCTGTAGCCCAACACCCGGAACCTCAATCTGGCTTTGTTTTGGAAGATGAAAACCAGTTCTAAGAAAAAACTGGTTTTCGCCCCCTATGCTTTGTAATCTCAATACCCTGCCGTTAAAAAGTAAAAACGGGAAAACGATCTTGCCTATACAAGATCACAGTTAAGATCTATCCGCATATTCGCCTATATCTTTTAATCTTGAATAAGTGGCTCTTAAAAGAGTACCTAAAAGTTTCTTTTTTGGCGTAAAAAAAGCCAGCGGTTATGCTTGATAATATAACCTCTAGTACTGTTTTCATTCTGGTGGGTATAAATCGAATACTCCTTCCCTAATTTGTTCAAGTCATCGTTCAAGGCCTTCTCGTGCGATGCTAAAGACCAAAAGCATAGAGTTTTAAGAGAAAGTAATACCTGTCTCTCACTTAATCTTAGTTAAACTTTGAATGAACCTACTCATGAAGCCATGTAAGAAAAGTGATATTAATGTAAAAATTCAGCTATATCCTTTTATCTCCCTGAAAGTAACCAACTTATAAATCTCTTTTGACATAAGTTTTGGTCATAACTCGTATATTTTGATCGAAAATATGCAATATCCACCCAAAAACTTACATGCATTTTCGGGCGTTTTTCCGTTATAATTCAACACCTCGGTGACTAATTTATACCCAGTGGATTATATTCAAATACCCCCTTTCTCCCCTCTAATTCAACCTCTTACCAACAGCATTTTTAACCTACATCCTCCTACTCTACCCTACCAAACTCATCCCTCTTACCCCCAGCCCACCGCACAAACCAATCGTTCATCACCTCCGCCCCTTAACACTTCGGCACTTTAACACTTGGGCACTTTAGTACTTTAACACTTTAGCCCTCCCACACTATCAACTTTTCCCCCACACTTTAGTAGCTTTGCGCCTTACTTTTTTTCACTATGCAGAACATAAGGAACGTAGCCATCATCGCCCACGTAGACCACGGCAAAACCACCTTGGTGGATAAGATCATCCATGCTTCTAAGGTATTACGAGAGAACCAGGTCACGGAAGACCTGATCTTGGATAACGAAGACTTGGAAAAAGAGCGAGGCATTACCATTGTTTCCAAAAACGTCTCGGTGCGCTACAACGAGGTAAAGATCAATATCATAGATACCCCGGGGCACGCCGATTTTGGAGGAGAGGTGGAACGAGTACTGAAAATGGCCGACGGCGTACTCTTACTCGTAGATGCTTTTGAAGGCCCTATGCCTCAAACCAGGTTCGTTTTAAGCAAAGCGCTTTCATTGGGTTTAAAGCCCATCGTAGTGATCAATAAAGTAGATAAAGAGAATTGCAGGCCCGAAGAAGTGCATGAGCAAGTCTTTGACCTTATGTTCAACCTGGACGCTACGGAAGAACAATTGGATTTCCCTACGCTTTATGGTTCCTCCAAGCAAGGCTGGATGAGCGAGGACTGGAAAACCCCTACGGACAACATCTTTCCCCTTTTAGATGCCATCCTGGCATACATCCCGGCAGCCCCACAACGTGAGGGTGTACCGCAAATGCAGATCACCTCGCTAGATTTTTCCTCGTATGTTGGCCGGATAGCGATAGGCAGGATAACACAAGGCACAATAAAAGAGAGTGCAGCACTCGGTATAAGTAAGAAAGATGGTTCTATTCACCGGGTCAAAATAAAAGAAGTCCATGTTTTCGAAGGACTTGGCAAAGCAAAAGTGACGGAAGCATCTTCGGGGGAGATCTGCGCCTTGGTGGGTGTGGAAGATTTTGAATTGGGTGATACTATCACCGATTTGGAAAATCCCGAGCCCATGCCAAGGATCGCCATAGACGAACCTACTATGAGTATGCTTTTCACCATTAACAATTCACCTTTTTTCGGCAAGGAAGGGAAGTATGTAACGTCACGACATCTGCGTGACCGGCTCTTTAAGGAAACCGAGAAAAATTTAGCTCTACGTGTAGAAGAAACCGATTCTGAGGACAAGTTCAACGTATTTGGCCGGGGGATCCTTCACCTTTCCGTATTGATAGAAACCATGAGAAGGGAGGGGTACGAATTACAAGTAGGCCAGCCCCAAGTACTCATAAAAGAAGTTGAAGGCGCAAAAAATGAACCCATCGAACATCTTGTCGTAGACGTCCCGGAAGAGTTTTCCGGTAAAGTGATCGAGCTGGTAAGCGCTAAGAAAGGAGAAATGACGATCATGGAACCCAAAGGTGACCTCCAACACCTGGAATTCGACATCCCGGCGCGTGGTTTGATCGGATTAAGGAATAATGTGCTGACCGCTACCGGGGGCGAGGCCATTATGACCCATAGGTTCAAAGAATACGCTCTTTATAAGGGTGACATTCCCGGCAGGATCAATGGCTCTCTCATTTCGATGGAATCGGGGGCAGCCACTGCGTACACGATCGACAAGCTACAAGACCGGGGTATATTTTTCATTGCCCCGGGAGAAGACCTTTACACTGGGCAGGTCGTCGGGGAACACTCTCGCGATAATGACTTAGTGGTGAACCTTCAGAAAGGAAAGAAACTCACCAATATGCGAGCTGCTGGTTCCGATCAGAACACTAAGATCGCTCCACCACGTAAATTCTCATTAGAAGAAGCCATGGAGTACATCCAAAAAGACGAATATTTGGAGGTGACCCCGAAATCTATCCGTATGAGGAAGATTTTCTTAGACGAAAATGAGAGAAAGAGGAATAGCTGAGCTTAAACCCGGAAGCTGGAGACTAAATGAGTCGTTATCGGTTTATTAGGCGGCATCATTGAAAATTCAAGTGGCGTATGGAGGGGGAGACATATCCAAGAACAGCGCGGCCCATTTGAGGCCTGTGGGTAAGCGTCCCATAGGGCTGGGCAGTGCGTTTTACACGGAAAATGGGCTTTGTTGTCGGAGCCCTTTTCTTTTGTTACGTTTTCTTTTAGGCGTGCAAAAGAAAATGAAAACTGGACTTAGCACCTCAAAATCCCGCCTAAACTGCTCATTGCGAGGATGGTACCACCTGAAACATTTTGAAAATGCAGCCTAATTTGCCAAAACTAAACGTTACCATCAAAGCTAATTCTCAAGGACGCTCTAATCATGGCTGGCAAGAACGGCCATCAACCATTAACCGATAAATCGATACCTCTTAAGTCCGCTTGAGCAGGCTAGGCTAAGAAATCGCTTCGTACTTTTCAGCAGCGGCCCCTTTAAACGCCTCACGAGGCTTTAAATTCAATGTCTGGAACATTTCTTTATCTTCCACCACATCCGGGTTAGGTGTTGTGAGCAGCTTATCACCCGCAAAGATAGAATTGGCTCCTGCCATGAAGCAAAGCGCTTGCTCTTCCATGTTCATCCTAACACGTCCCGCAGAGAGGCGTACCATTGCTTTCGGCATCAATATGCGGGCCGTTGCGATCATACGTACCATTTCCCAAACGCTCACACGGGGTTGTTCTTCCAAAGGTGTACCTTCCACGGGCACCAATGCATTGACGGGTACGGATTCAGGATGCTCCGGCAGGTTTGCTAAAGTTAAAAGCATCCCAATACGGTCTTCCTCTTTCTCACCCAACCCTATAATACCCCCGGAACACACGGATATATCGGCTTTACGAACATTTTCCAAGGTATTCAACCTGTCGTCATAAGTACGCGTACTAATGATCTCCTCGTAGTGATCTTCGCTAGTATCCAAGTTGTGATTGTAGGCATAAAGCCCTGCATCTTTAAGCTTTTGCGCTTGTTCTTCCGTGAGCATACCCAAGGTACAGCATACTTCGAGTCCCAGTGAGTTCACTCCTTTCACCATATCCAATACACGATCAAAATCACGGTTGTCGCGTACTTCGCGCCATGCTGCGCCCATGCAAAAGCGAGTGCTGCCTGCTTCTTTAGCCTCTAGTGCTCTTTGTAGCACTTCGGTAGTAGGCAATAGTTTATGCACTTCCACATCCGTTTGGTACCTAGCGGCCTGCGGGCAATAAGAACAATCCTCGGGACATCCGCCGGTTTTAACAGAAAGCAGCGTACACACTTGTACTTCTTGTGCATCGTTATGCTCACGATGTACCGTTGCAGCTTGGTATATCAGGTCTAGGACAGGAGTGTTGAATATCTCGGTCACTTCCTCCCGGGTCCAGTTATTTCGAATTATGCTCATAGAGCCAAAGTAATTACATTCTCACTTAAATAAGAAGCCCAGAGGTCAGAAATTTGACATGAGAAAAATCAGGTAATTTAAAACCAGTAGTGGGAAAGCCGGAACCTAAAGACCTGATCCTTTCCAAATTCCCAGCTTTCTTAGTCATTCCACTACTCCAATCGCAACTCAAAGGGCAGCCTGGCCTGTAGTCCGCGGAGGTTCTTCACCTTTTCATATTGCCGGAGGTAAGGGTAGAGATCACTTAATTCTTCTTTCATAAACTTGGTTTTTGCTTCTCCTTCCAAGTCACTCAGTAGTTGTTCTAAAAACGGCTTTTTTTCCGGGTAGTATCTCACCTTGTAGTCATCGGCGACCCCCGCCTTTTCAGCGGCTAGCGCTATGGCATCGTCTATACCTCCAAGCTGGTCTATGAGGCCGTTATCCAGGGCCTGCAAACCGGACCATACCCGGCCGGAAGCTATAGCTTTAATGTCATCCACCGACATACCGCGGCCTTCCGCCGCTTTGGTCACAAAAGTTTCGTATCCTTCGTCTGTATCTTTTTGAATAATCCTTTTTTGTTCTTCGGAAAGTGGGCGGCTCATGGTGTACAGGGTGGATATTTCTCCTGTAGCCACCTCGTCAGTAGTGACCCCAAGCTTGTTATTCAAAAAGCCCTGGGCATTGAAAATGATAGAAAATATCCCGATAGATCCCGTGATCGTATTGGGCTGGGCCATAATGGTGTCGCAAGCCATAGCCAGGTAATACCCGCCCGAGGCGGCTACGTCCGACATGGAAGCAATGACAGGTTTTACTTCTGAAGCCAGCTTCAGCTCCCGCCACATCACATCAGAGGCGATAAAACTTCCGCCTGGGGAATTAATACGCATGACGATGGCTTTGATGTCGTCATTTTCGCGGGCTTTCCTGATCTCCTTGGCAAATTTATCTGACCCTACGTTATCCATATCCCCTTTACCAGGCACGATATCGCCCGAGGCTACGATCACAGCCACCTTATTTCTCGAGCTTTTGTAGGAGGAATAACTTTTCCGGTAATTGGAATAACTGATCATCTCCAGCTCATCTTCTTCACCCGTCCCTACCAATTCCTTAAGCTGGTCCTTTACCTGGTCCAAGTATAGCAGGTCATCTACCATCGCCAATTCTTTTGCATCCTGTGGATTGCGGACCAGCATCTTACTGGAAATCTCCTGCACCTGCTCCAAGGACATGTTTCGGCTCTTAGCCATGTTACTCATCATCTGGTCATTGACAGAATTCAACAGTGACCTTAATTGGGTCCTGTTTTCTTCGCTCATATCTTCTCGTATGAAGGGCTCTACCGCACTTTTAAAATCTCCTACACGAAACACCTGGGGTTCAATCTCAAGTTTATCAAACATACCTTTAAAAAAGGCTAGGTTTGCGGCGAGGCCATTAATCTCAAGGCTACCTTCAGGATGCAGGTAGATCTTATCTGCTACAGATGCGAGGTAGTACGCTCCTTCCGTGTAAAACTCACCATAGGACACAACGAACTTACCTTCACTTTTAAAATCGATCAGCGCTTGCCGTAATTCCTCTACGGTGGCTATCCCTGCCATAAGGATGGGCGCATCTAAGTAGATCCCTTTTATATTATCATCGGATTTAGCTTTTGCTATAGCTTCCTTGACCTGGACCAGCCCCAATATCTCCGGGGCTACGGGGAACAGCTCTTCCAGTGGATTTTGCTGCTCAACCTCGTCAATAGGCCTGTCCAGCTTTAGATGGAGCACACTATTGGCTTCTACTTCCACCGGCTTTTCCGCCGATAAAGCGCTAAATACACCTAGTATTATAAAAAATCCGACTACGCTAAAAATGATGAGGGCGACCAGCGCGGCCAGCATGTTTTTCAAAAAGTTCATATAATTATTGCGTTATAACACCTAAAATTAACAAGTACAACGGCAATTGTTCTTAAGTTTGATCAGAATTATGACAAAAGGAATATATCTGCTATCAGGCTCCAATTTAGGTGATAAAAACGCCAATTTAGAACAGGCAAAAACCCTGATCCAGTCTCATATCGGCAGTATTGAGCGGTTTTCTTCGGTTTATGAAACTGCCGCCTGGGGCAAAACCGAACAACCCTCATTCCTTAACCAGGTCATTGAAATATCTACTTCTTTATCTCCAGGTTCCCTGCTCAACATTGCCCTGCAAATTGAACAAGACATGGGCAGGGTGCGGGTAGAAAAATGGGGGGAGCGACTTATCGACCTCGACATATTATATTACAACGATACCGTGTATTCTTCCTCGCATCTTACCATTCCCCACCCGGGAATCCCGGGAAGAAGGTTCACACTAGTCCCCTTAGTAGAGTTGGCCCCGGGCTTCATTCATCCCTTGCTGAAAAAAACGAATGAAGTTTTATTAGAAGAATGCCTGGACCCGCTGCCGGTCAATAAAATAACGTGAATTGGGGTTTAGGTATATGTTCAAAATGTATCCGAACAAAAGCCCTGGTGGATAAGGGCATTTTCGTAAAAATCCTCTTGGGTGACAAAACAGGAAAAATAATCGTCACAGCGAGGCTGGCATAGGCCGCGGGTGGGTTACGAAGCTGCCCCACTGTCGAGCACCGTCGTATGTAGTCTATTCGCGTCTCGCGACCGGGGGGATCGCTTCACGCCTTGTCGAAGCCAACACGCTGGGTTCGCGATGACGATAAAACAGGATATGTCATAGACAGGCTGGCGTGGCCGGTGGGCGGGTTACGAAACTGCTCCCTCTAGTCGTGTTCTGCGTACACGCCATTTTCCGTTTTACGAGTGAGAGATCTATTTACGCATCGCTATGGCCGCCCCGCTAGGTTTGCGTGATGACGAAAAGACAAAAGCATGCTGTAAATAGGCTTCTGGGTTGATTTGAGCGTTGGAGAGCCGTGGTAAATTCCGGGACAATGTACTTATTTAGAAAATGTGGCGTCTTCTTGCGGCTCTTGTCTAACATAGCCACATTACAAATGCCGGCCTGTTCGTATCTTTTTAATCTTAGGTCCTCGTTAGCTAAACGAGGACCAACTGATGGAACTTGGGAAATGTGGGACGCAAGTACAATACTAAACACTCCTTACCTCAACCCCGGGCGCGATCTTCCTTACCAATCCTTGGAGTACTTTTCCCGGCCCACATTCTATGAATACCGTAGCTCCATCCGCCACCATCTGTTGTACGGATTGGGTCCACTTTACCGGGGCCGTTAATTGGGCGATCAGGTTAGGTTTGATCTCGTCAATATTAGTAGAGGGTTTAGCAGTCACATTCTGGTATACTGGGCAAACGGGGGCACTGAAATGTGTGGATTCAATGGCAGCGGCTAGCTCCTCCCGGGCGGGTTCCATAAGTGGAGAGTGGAATGCCCCCCCTACCGGGAGCGGCATGGCGCGTTTGGCGCCGGCTTCTTTTAATAGCTCACAAGCTTTTTCGATACCGGCATTTGAACCCGAGATCACTAATTGGCCGGGGCAGTTATAGTTGGCCGCCACAACCACCTCATCAATACCCGCACAAATTTCTTCCACAGCCGCATCATCCAATCCTAAAATAGCCGCCATAGTCGAAGGGTTGATCTCGCACGCTTTTTGCATAGCTTGAGCCCGCTGAGATACCAGCTTTAAAGCATCTTCAAATGCCAAGGTCTTATTGGCTACTAGGGCTGAGAACTCCCCCAGGGAATGTCCCGCCACCATATCCGGATGGAAATCACCGGAGGTCAGTGCCAACGCTACGGAATGCAAAAAAATGGCCGGTTGCGTGACCTTGGTCTGTTTTAATTCATCGGCCGTGCCCTCAAACATGGTGTTGGTTATATCAAAACCCAATATTTCATTAGCGGAATCAAATATTTCTTTTGCTTTGGGATGATTATCATAGAGATCTTTGCCCATACCCGGAAATTGGGCTCCTTGGCCAGGGAAAACGTAAGCGTTCATATGTGTTTGGTTTTTAGGCCGCTAAATTAAGTGGTATTTGAGCCCCGGGCAAGCTTTGATTGTCGATAGTTCTGGGAATTTAGAAAGAGGAAATCTGAAATAGGAAATCAGGAAAAAGGAAATCTGAAATAGGAAAAGGAGAGGTTGTGAAATTGAAACGATTTCAATGAATATTGCCAAAATCGTTAAAATTAATATTCCTCCACCCTTGGTTTCCTACTGCAAGAGGATTTCCCAAGGCTCCACCAGCTTCTTATTTCTCATTCCTGATTTCCTCTTCCTGATTTTAACCATCATTTGAGATGACAACGCAGGTTTAACCCCAACCGATCGGCCATGAACAACAAAAAAAGCCATCCCTTTGGGACAGCTTTGAATTTTTGATCTTTTAAACGGCGCTTATTTTCCGGCGCTGTATCTTTTGGCTACTTCTTCCCAATTTACCACATTCCAGAATGCGCTGATGTAATCAGGCCTCCTGTTTTGATAGTTTAGGTAATAAGCATGCTCCCAAACATCGAGGGCCAAGATGGGTGTACCCTCACAGCCCGTACCTGGCATTAATGGGTTATCTTGATTCGGGGTGGAGCATACTTCTAATTTCCCCCCGCTTTGTACACATAACCAAGCCCAGCCTGAGCCAAACCGCGTAGCAGCCGCCTTAGCAAATTCTTCTTTAAAGGAATCAAATGACCCAAAAGATCCGTTGATCGCATCTGCTAATTCCCCGGAAGGTGCGCCGCCACCATTAGGGGACATGATCGTCCAAAATAAATTATGATTGTAATAGCCACCCCCGTTGTTCCTTATGGCATTATTATCAACGTTATTGGCCAGCAGGTCTTCAAGAGAGCTATCTGCCATTGATGTATCCTTAATGGCATTATTCAGGTTATTGGTATACCCGGCATGGTGCTTACCGTGGTGGATCTCCATTGTCTTGGTATCAATATGAGGCTCAAGCGCATCATGCGCATAAGGCAGGTTGGGCAGTTCAAAAGCCATAGTGTTCTTGGTTTTAATGTTTAACAATGATTCCAAATATAAGAAGCATTCCAAAGGCACGGAAAGCAATGACTTAGATTATTTCTATAAGCTCATCACTTTTTTCTAAGTCGAACTTAATTTTAAAATAGGCCCGGACCAAAAATGGGTCGAGATCTCATGGTGACGCTTTGATCTTAAGCAATTTAGTAACAAAGTAACGTTGGGCCATCAAGGTATGAATGCATCGAGATACACCGGCCCTCCCCCGTTTGATGAGATTACTTATTGCCGACTGCCGACTTTAGGAACAGGACCTGAAATTGGTTTAACAATCATCTTGAGCTTAACATTAACGCCAGGCTTCTACTTGTCACGAAGCTGGCGAAAAAAATCGGAGACTAGGGCCGATGCTTCTTTTTGCATAGGACCACGAAAAACCTTGGTCTTAGGATGGATCATTTTGGGGTTGATAGCGGTAAATCCCCTCTTTTCATCCGCAGCGGCATAGACGAGCTTCCCGAGTTGGGCCCAATACAAGGCTCCTGCACACATACCACAGGGCTCCAGGGTAACATACAGGGCACATTCGTTCAAATACTTGGTCCCAAAATAGTGCGACGCCGCTGTAACTGCCAGCATTTCGGCGTGTGCGGTAGGATCATTGAGCCGTTCTGTTTGATTATGAGCCCTGGCAATGATACGTTTATCAGCCACCACCACGGCCCCCACAGGGATCTCCCCTTCATCACGAGCCAATAAGGCCTGCTTATAAGCTTCTCTCATGTAGTGCTCGTCGCTATGGATAGAGAGTTCCACTATATATTGTTTTTTACCTTGATAGAAGTCATGATCTCGGCCACTGCCTGCTGCCATTGTTCTTTGATCCGAGCGTGACAGTTGAAACTGAAAACGATCGTTTTACCATTGATCAACAGGTATTGTACATAATTGTATCGGCGTACCGGCTGCCTGGCCTCCAGCGAAGAAGGGTCGCCATTGATCCGTGAATCAAATTCAAAAACGATGAACTGTTTACCATTGACCGTTTGCACTTCTTCCCGGATCATAGTGACTTTGTCAAAAAGGTTATAAACTCCTGCCCTAAAGAAATTTTTGGCCATATCAATGTCAGACGCTCTCCATCGCGTAGCCGATATATTTACGCTAAAATCTGCCATAAGAGACGGTATGGTATAGGCCCCCAAAGGACTACGAACCGAAGGGTACCGACGGGCGATATCTTCCGGCGTCATCGGGTAGAATTCTTCCGGCAGCATCAATGTGATCGATTCATTGACCTTGGTCTTTACCATCTTGTATTGCATGGGCAATCCAAAAAACAGTAAACTCAATGCACAAACTTTAAACATACTCATCCTTATATTTTTGCTCCTGGTGGTATCTCTTTAACACCCTGGCAAGTTACTTCTCCGGGGGGTAAATGCAATTTAAAATTCCACCAAAGCTTCTTGCACTCGCTATGGAACATAGAAGGAATACCATTAACTTAGCGCCTCCAAAATTAGAAATAAGAATGCTACGAACACATACTTGCGGTGAATTAAGAATAAACGATGTAAACCAAGAGATCGTACTCTGCGGTTGGGTACAACGCATCCGGGACAAGGGCAGCGTGGTATGGGTTGATCTTCGTGACCGTTATGGTATCACTCAACTGATCTTTGAAGAGGCTGAAACTGCTGCCGAATTAATGGAGCAAGCCTCTAAACTTGGACGTGAGTTCGTAGTAAAGGCTACGGGTAAAGTAGTGGAAAGGCTGAGTAAAAACGATAAGATCCCTACGGGTGATATCGAAATAAAGGTTACGGAACTCGAGGTTTTGAACCGCTCCGAGGTACCTCCTTTTACAATAGAAGATGAGACCGATGGTGGCGATGACCTGAGAATGAAGTATCGCTACCTTGATTTGCGCAGGGGAACGGTACGCAATAATCTTTTGCTCCGTCATAAAATGATGCAAGAAACACGGGCTTACCTGGACGGACAACACTTTACCGAGGTGGAGACCCCCGTACTCATTAAATCTACCCCGGAGGGAGCGCGTGACTTTGTAGTACCTTCACGGATGAACGAGGGGCAATTCTATGCCTTGCCACAGTCACCGCAAACTTTTAAACAGCTTTTGATGGTGTCTGGCTTTGACCGGTATTTCCAAATCGTCAAGTGCTTTAGGGACGAAGACCTAAGGGCCGACCGTCAACCTGAATTCACGCAAATCGACTGTGAAATGTCTTTCGTAGAGCGAGAGGATGTATTACATACCTTTGAAGGGTTGGTCCGACACCTGTTCCGCGAGGTAAAAGGTCTTGAGATAGGCGAAATAGAACGTATGAGCTACGATGACGCCATGCGTCTGTATGGCTCAGATAAGCCTGATACCCGGTTTGACATGCAGTTTGTAGAACTTAATGATGTAGCCCAAGGCAAAGGCTTTAATGTTTTTGATTCCGCAGAACTTGTTGTTGGCATATGTGCCAAGGGATGTGCCGGGTATAGCCGTAAACAGCTAGATGCGCTGACGGATTTTGTCAAAAGACCCCAAATTGGCGCCAAGGGACTAGTGTATGTCAAGTATCAGCCTGCCGGCGAAGGGGAGAGTAAAAATGCATCTTTTAAGTCTTCCGTCGACAAGTTCTACAGCCCACAAGATTTGGGCGCCTGGGCAGAAAAAATGAATGCCGAACCCGGTGATCTCCTGCTGGTCTTAAGCGGTGAAAAGGATCATACTCGCAAAGCTTTAAATGAGCTACGCCTGCACATGGGCGATGAACTTGGCCTAAGAAATAAAGACGAATATAAGGTGCTGTGGGTACTGGACTTCCCATTATTCGAATGGGATGAGGAGTCAAAACGCTACCACGCGATGCACCATCCCTTTACAGCACCGAAACCTGCTGACCTTGAACGACTTGAATCCGACCCCGGATCAGTAAAAGCAAACGCTTACGATATGGTCATCAATGGCGTAGAAGTCGGGGGCGGCTCTTTGCGTATCCATGATCGAACTGTACAGCAACGTATGTTCAAACAATTAGGCTTTTCAGAAGAAGAAGCCCAAGCCCAATTCGGTTTTTTAATGGAAGCCTTCGAATATGGAGCTCCTCCCCATGGTGGCATTGCCTATGGGTTTGACCGGTTATGCGCACTTTTCGGAGGATCGGACTCTATCCGGGATTTCATTGCTTTTCCTAAAAATAATTCCGGGCGCGATGTCATGATCGACAGCCCTGCTGCGGTAAGCCAGGAACAATTAAGTGAATTAGGGATCAAATTAGTTTAGTCTATGGACTTTGCTCCCTGGCGGTTGTCGAAAAAGATAATTGATGCATAACTATATAATTACGTAACTAGTCCGCATTTAGCGTAGCGCAATGCGTACTCATTGTAGCATTAGGATTTGTAATCCGGGCGTTCTCACTTATGACCAATGACCAAAATA
Source organism: Fulvivirga sp. (assembly GCA_028280565.1). GTDB lineage: Bacteria > Bacteroidota > Bacteroidia > Cytophagales > Cyclobacteriaceae > Fulvivirga. Next base: position 14,782 of record JANQLQ010000332.1, on the reverse strand, counting down.
CGACTGCACTAATCTCTCATTACCTAGGCTGCGATTCTAACACAAATTGACTTTTCTAACCGCTAAGGGCGCCAAGAATCGTAAAGAACTAGGTGGAATATTTTTAAAAAAACTTGAAACCAGGCAGCATTGAAAATTCAAGTGGCGTATAGAGGGGAGACATCCAGGAACGGGGCGGCACATTTGAGGCCTGTGCGTAAGCGGCCTGTGAGGGCTTGGCAGTGCGTTTAGTGCGGAAAATGGGCTTTGTTGCTGGCGCCCTTTTCTTTTGCTTCGTTTTCTTCTGAGCGTACAAAAGAAAATGAAAACCGGGCTTAGAACCTCAAAATCCCGCTTAAACTGCTCATTGCCAGGTTCGCATTACCTGTAATGTTGTAAAATACAAGCCTAACTTGCCAAAATTAGACGTTTTCCTATTATAGCTAATTTTCAAGGACGCCATGAAACCCACGTTTTCACACAGCCATTGATCACTATAAGCTAAAATAAGGTATTGGGGCTCACCGGGCGACTTACGTCACCCGGTGATTCTTCAAAGGGAGTAAAACACTCCCATTAGCTAAGCTACCGCTTGAAGTTCCAGGTCCTCACGGCCAAACCTTCGCAAGGTCTTGTAATGCGAGATAAGCGCCCCGAGAAATGTTTTATTTTCATGGTAAGGTACACCATGTCTTTCAGCTACTGACTTTACTATCCTGGAGATGGCGGGGTAATGCACATGACAAATATTGGCGAATAAATGATGCTCTATCTGGAAGTTCAGTCCCCCACAAAGAAACCCTGCAAGCCGGCTTTTCCGGGCGAAGTTAGCAGTAGTATGCATTTGATGTACCGCCCAAGATTCATCCAAATGCCCCTCTGAATCGGGTTCCGGGTAGTCGATACCTTCTACCGTATGCGCCAGCTGGAAGACCAGCCCTAGCACTAGCCCCTCGGCAAGATGCATACAAAGGAAACCGATCAAGAATTGCCACCAGGCAAGATCCATCAACAAGAGGGGTACGACTATAAAAAGAGTATAATAGATCGCTTTGAAAAAGAATAGGTTAAAATACTCTCCTTTAGGATGATTGGTATTATCAGTCTGCCCGATCTTAGGTTGAAAAAATTTCAAATAATCTTTTCGAAATACCCAGGAAAGCGAGGCTAGCCCATAAAGAAAAAAGGCATAAACATGCTGGTACCTCATCATGGGTTTTATTTTTTCTAACCGGGAGAGCCTTACCAATCCGGGTGCCACATCCAGGTCTTCATCATGTCCTGGGATATTCGTATAAGTGTGATGTACCGTGTTATGTGTGATCTTCCAGACATAGGCATTTGCCCCTATTAAGTTAAAGACATAGCTCAACCACTTATTCACATTACCATTAGAAGAATAACTTCCATGAATGGCATCATGACAAATATTAAAACCTATAAAAGCTTGCACAGCGCCTATTGCTATAGCCAAGACCAACGTAAGCCAAATGTTTATATTCACAAAAACAATAAGCCAATACAACAAAAACAGGAGACCTAGGAACAGCAGGGTCTTCCCTACCATCTCTCCATTGGCATTTTTGCTGATGTTGTTGGACTTGAAATAATTCTCCACCTCTCGTTTCACCTCCACATAGAACCCGGGACGGTTCTTACCATTGAATTTTACCTTCATAAAAAATGATTAACTGTCATTGAATTTTTGTCAGCGACAAGACCAAATTAAAAAGTTGTAAGATAAGACTCATAGGTCAAAAGACCGCAACTATTTTCTGTTTTTATTTCTTTTCACCCGTCGAATGAAACATTAAACACTTTACAAGTTTCACTAGTACTGTTCTCTTTACCAGGCCCTTACAGCAGCCTGCCAAAAATTTATATAGCGTCTTAGCCTATCTTTTAAACCTTAAAAGAATGAAAATATTGTAGATTCTAAAGGCCCGTAAGTTAAAACCCTGCTAAGTAAAATGATACTATCTCATCAAGATTTAGCGGTACAGGGTTCATCCATGGCATAGTGATTGCTGCTTTTCTAAGGGTACTATTAACACTTTAATATTCTCTTACATGCCAGTAAACAGCAGTGTAACTTATGTCTAACCTTCAACTTGTACTATTAAAATTAGTGATCATCACATTCCTCACAAGCTGTTCCGCTAATGTGTATTTTGAACGATCTTATTACGCCGATCCCGATTTCAAAATCACCGGTCATGAAACGGTCGCCATCCCAAGCCTTGTTTCCACCGATACACTAGCAGGCCCGCTCTCTACGGAGATATTCTTGAACTCAATCCCCGAAGGCCTGTTTCTTGACGTTGAAAGGCCAGGCAGGGTAGACTCTTTGCTTTACGCTAATGGAGTGTATGCCTTACCCAACCAACTGCCTAAACCATTAATAGCAGATCTAAGGCAATTTATATCGTCAAGATTTTTCTTGGTAGGATATATCTTAGGTTGGGAGGACGCCTGCATTGGTCAAAACGGATACGTTAAACACCGGGTGGACATCTATGACCTGCATTCCGGCAAGCTGGCTTGGCGTTTGGAAAACGAGGTGCTTATTGATGCCCCGGATGAAGATGAGGAAGAAGGAATCTATTTCATAGGTTCCTGCAGATCTGCCTATGAAAAACTGGCAAGGAAGACCCTAGTGAAGTTAATGGATCATAATAAAAGTGATTGAGTCGATACATCACAATGTGATTCCCTTTATCCTAGCTGAAAATCATACCGGGAAGTCAACCGACCTGGTAACAGTCATCGGTCTCGTTGTTAACTAGCGTTACTTTTTCATTTTCAATTATTCGATAAACAGGGATTTAAAGTCAAAATAACTAGTTGGTCACTCTCATCAAAAACGAAAAAAACCTTCTTCATCGTCATTCCTGGCGGTGGGTGTGGGTGGACGGAGGGAGATCAGCCCCATTGGGATTCCTTTGGAAGAATCTGCGAAGTCACGAGACGGGAACGAGCTAGTTTCCTCGGCTTACGTCCAGCGAGAATGGAGATTTCCACATAGTGATCCCGGTGGCGCTTGTCACGCGCATCCCAATACCAGGGCTGCAAGGGAATGACGATGTTCGAAAGTAAAGAATGATGTTCTTAGGTATAGGTTTTGGATGGATTTATAACGCCAGCCTACTTATGACACACCTTGTTCTTATCGTCATCGCGAACCCAGCGTGTTGGCTTAGGCAAGGCGTGAAGCGATCCCCCACTCGCGGAACGAGAACAGGGTCTATTCGATCACACACGAGAAGGGGGCAGCTTCGTAACCCACCCGCGGCCTACGCCAGCCTCGCTGTGACGATTATTTTTTAACCCAAAAGCTGGACTAAGTTCCTATTTCACCAAAGGCATAGTTGAAATATGACGTTTTATATTACTTCACCGAGCGGACGCTCTTGGTGATTTGCGGTCTTAGGACCGCTGCGCTTGATCTAAGACCAGGGGGTTAACACCTCGCACGAGCCAGGGATCAGCTCATCATTGGAGCTCTCCAATCGTTAGACGCTAACGGGGAGGTACCCAACCTATGACAGTTTAATAGTTTTCCAAAATGCAAACATTATTTACCATAATGCAGTATTTATAAACAATAACGTTACAATTATATTCTTAATTGCCATCTTTTAATTCATAAAACGCATACATACATTCTTAAATGCAATATATTAATTCCTAAATGACATTTATAAATTCTAAAAACGCAACAAATTATGACATATAGCCATACTTATATTCAAGAATGCCACTAATAAAGAATATATCGCCATTAAAATTGACTACATTAAGAATATGATTTACTTATTACTAATCTTTATAGACTAAAATGCTAACATTTAACCTGGATACGATCTGCCGGGCCCGTGGGATCAAACGTAAATACGTTTTTTTAGCTAAAGCAGACCTTACGTATCGTGTGGCGCGGCGATTGCCACTGGCGCAGGCCCCCAGGACCTGTGACTTAAAAATTGCCAGGTTCTCCGAACCTGCCGAGGTTAACAACGTGAATTCGGGATAAAACTCCTAAACAAAAAAACATTATCGTCATCGCGAACCCAGTGTGTTGGCTTCGGCAAGGCGTGAAGCGATCCCCTGCTCGAGAAGCGGTAACAAAGTCCATCCGGTATATCTCTTGGAGGGGATGGCTTCGTAGCCCCTGCACTAGCACCGCCAGCCTCGCCATGACGATCCGTTTTTTATTTTGTCATCTCAACTCCAAGCATTTTCGTGAAAATGGTACCACTCGCTGTGACGATTATTTTTGCCGTTTTTGTCATCCCAACTCCAAGCATTTTCGCAAAAATGTAATCATCGCAAAAACGTGTTTTGATTGCGTTGAGGGCGTTTTAAACCTTTCTTATTCCAATGCTCGCTGAAATAATAGGAGGCTCCCTACTTCATCTTTGATTTAACTTCATTCAACGTCAATACCTTGATGTTCTTTTTGAGCTCTTCCAGCGCTACTTTTTCACCCGTCGAGCACACTACTTCTCTTCTTTCCCCGGCGTTGAGGTCAAAGAAATTGTCTTCGAATTTGCCTTCTACTTCTTCAAGGGTGAGATACACATTTTTTAGAAAAGCCGACGAGGAAAGGGAAACATGAATGCCATTAGCCTTTTCTAGGACCTCTATTTCTATTTCGGACGGTGGTAGGTCGAGTTCTTTATTTTCAACAAAAAACAGCCGGTTATCGCTTAGTTTGTTCCCGGCCTGGTCACGTAGAACGGCATACAAGAAATAGGTAGCCCGGTCTTGTTTGGGTATTTCGCTTAGGGAAACGCTTTCCAAAATATCGCTTTTATTCGCTCCTAATTCATACTTGTTTGTGGATTGCTTTAGTGTATCCCCCGTGAACGTTAGGAGAAACCAGTCCAAGGTCACATTTTGTGCGGTCCTATGGTCTGAAATGGCGTAAATATCCACCCGGTCTTTTTCTTGTTTCATACTGACCAGCACGGGGTTGAAAAAGTCACGGGCGTAGTACTGCAGGGCTTTCCAGTTGCCGTAATAATCCAATCCTGCCCAGCTTGCCACGGGCCAGCAGTCGTTGATCTGCCAATACAAGCTGCCCATGGTATAGGGCATCATCCTGCGATGGTGCTCTACGGCTGTTTTCATCGCTTCGGCCTGCAAGAGTTGGCTTACGTACAGGAAAGATTCAAAATCGCCAGGAACACCATAGTACCGTTCCATGTAGTTTTTGATCCTCCTGTTCCCGCCTACATTCTTTTGGTGCGATTGCATCACTTCCGAAGTGATGTCGAAATCCCCTGGAGTAGCAAAGGTTTTGATCGTGGCCAGCGACGGGAACGACTGGAAGCCGTACTCGCTCACAAACCTGCCGGTATTCTTATCTTCTAAAAAAGAGTCGAAAGGCTCTTCCATATGCCAAACGCCCCAGTAGTGGATATCGCCATAACGGCTGTCCCGGGGCATATTAAGACTGTCGTTAGAAGTAGGCGAGCTCCGGTGATAATAGCGCTGCGGATCGTAGTTGGCCACAACTTCGGGGAGAAGCTCGTGGAACAATTTCTTATACTCTTCCCAAAAGTACGCTGGAGATTGTTCTTTCCAACCCCAATGCTGCCACGCCTCCTCTACCTCGTTATTCCCACACCACAGGGCCAGGCTGGGGTGATTTCGCAGTCTTTTGATGTTATCGATCGCCTCGTGTTTCACATTTTCCAAAAAAGCGGTATCTCCCGGGTACAGGCTGCAAGCAAACATAAAATCCTGCCATACCAGTATCCCGTTTTCATCGCACAGATCATAAAAAGCGTCTTGTTCGTAAATTCCGCCACCCCACACACGGATCATGTTCATGTTTGCCTTTTTGCAGTCTTCTATGAGCCTCTTATAATCATCTCTCGTGACCCTAGGCACGAAACTGTCCATCGGGATAGAGTTTCCTCCTTTCATAAATACGGGCTCGTCATTCACCCAAATCTCGAAACTTCTGCCCACGCTATCGGGGAGTTGCTTTACTTCTACTGTACGAAGTCCTATTTTCATTTGCTGGGCGTCCACCTCCTTACTGCCTATGGTGAGTTTTGCTTTAACCTCGTACAAGTAAGGTTCTCCTAATCCATTAGGCCACCAGCGTTTGGGACTTGCTACATTAGCGGCTAAAGTTTCCCGGTTATTACCCGGCTTTAACATGATATCCTGGATGTAAATGTTGTTATCTAGCTCAACACTCAAAACCGCAGGAGTTTCCTGGTTAGCCTCTACCTCGAATACAACCTCCAAATCGGCCTGCTCATCACTTAAAGATCGTTGTTGAATGTGCACATCGGTAAGCTTTGCTGTATTCCAGCCTTGCAGGTAGACGGGCTTCCATATCCCCGAGGTGACAAACCTAGGACCCCAATCCCATCCATAATGATACGGTGCTTTACGCGTAAAAATGCTGAGCTTTTTCTCATGGCGGTCATTACTTGCAAAATACTTGGCGGTCATCGTATCATACCTTGCTGCTACCTCCTTCATCGGCGAGCGAAAGTTAATGACCAATTCATTTTCACTGTCCTTAAGCCATTTCTTCACAGGCACGCGCCATTCCCTAAACATATTATAGGCGTTAAGGATCCGTTCATCGTTGAGATACACCTCTGCATAGGTATCTAACCCCTCAAAGACCAATTCTACTTCCGAGTATCCCAGCAGGCCCCCAGGTTCGAAAGTGGTCCGGTAGACCCAATCCTCTTCTTCTATCCATTGCAGGTTGTGTTCATTTGTCCCATAAAATGGATCCTCGATCTCGCCGTTGGCCAATAGATCGGTATGGACGGTCCCGGGAACCTGTGCGGCTAGCCACTCTTCCTTCCCTTCTTGCACAAACTGCCAGTTATCTTCGATTTGGAATTTCATAATGTCAGCGCCCTGTTCTGTACAGGAGGACACGATTACGAGGTAAAAAATCGCAATACAGGTGTTTTTAACTGTGTTTAACATATCTCGTTGATTTTAGGGATGTAGAGCGTATTACTTGTACCACGGTTGTTATTCCTATTCATCATTTTTAAAGCTTATTAAAGAGCGATCTGCTATCAAAATGGGAGAGTCATACACTGGGATGCCGGTAAAACTATAAGAACTCCCATTCTTTTTCCAATGGCTGGAAGGAATGGCATACACCTTACCTGTTCTTAATTCAACATACACCGGGTCTTCCATATTTGCGTGATCAAATTGAAAATCCTCCGGGGCCAGGTCCATAGAATTGTTAGGAATAGCGCCATCCTGCCAGATCGTTATGATATGGTGATCAAAGTGTTTTTTTCGATAGCCGAAAATGGCCAGCGAGCTGTCGCTAGTCGTAGTGTAAGCATAATGAGGAATACGCTCCAGCGTATGATCAAAAATAGCGGTGATATGCTGATAGGCATAGTATGCCTGCTTCCTTTTGACGATTTCTCGATTGAACTTGGCCTCAAGTAGCCCTTTAGAATTCCGTGTATTCTCATCCAAAGGCCGTGTGCCGTCATGGGTATAGATGATATCGGCAATGGTAAAATACAAGGAAGGAATATCGTGCCCCAGGTCCCCAAGCAGCTTTCTTAGCAGCCACTTGCTTTGGGAGACTTCGGTCCAGTCATAGTTCCTAAGGGCATAGTAGGGAATGTTGGTAGAAGGGCAACCCAACTCGCCCTGGTGGAGCCTTATTCGGTCACTGTATCGCGCGATAACATCATATAGCTTTTGATAGTGGGGGTAGGTGGCTTCCGGCCGGTAGGTGTATCCATGTACCGTTACCTCGTCTACCAATACGAGCTTATTTTGTTGGTCCAGCAGGGCCAGGAAACGATCAAGATAACCGGTATCCTTTATTTTGGCCATCGATAAGGCGTAAATCCTGGCAGAAGGGATCTTCCTGCGAATAATCTCGGCAGTACGTATGAAAAGATCCGTGTAATCTTCTACCTTGTTTTTTTCGGGTTCATTCCACACTTCCCATATCCGTACCTTATCGCGGTAACGTTCTGACAATGCCAGTACCCAGTTGTCCCACGCCTTCAATGCCTCTTCCGAGCTGGGAAACCCAGCGTTTAGGTGGATATCCCCTCCCCCTTCATAAATGGGGTTTCCGTAGGAAGTTTGCAGCCAAGGTTCTATGTCATGAGCGACCAGGTAGTCGATGATCTTATCGAGCCATGTGAAATCATAAACGCCTTTTTGTTTTTCGCACTTGGCCCAACCGGCCTGCAGCCTCATTTTCTTAGCGCCCAAGGGGGGCACGTATTCCTTCCAGTTATCAAAAACCGTCAGATCACGATCTAATGTTTCGCCTCCAATGGACCAGTTAGATGAAGTGATCTCTTTGGAACCACGGGTTTCTATTTGGCCAAGGTAGGGAAATGGAATGCCAGGGTCTTCCTGCCCGAAGACTGAAACAAGGGGAATGACTATGAAAAAGATCAGCCCGGTTAAAAAAATGTATTTACTCATCACCTGATCGCGTTAATCGTTGGAAATCTCATCCTTGTGTATGATCCTTTACTCTCAACTTGTTGGTTTTCCATCATTTTTTTGAGAAAACACGATGAAAAAACAATACCTGGTACGCTACGGCTTCCTGCCAATACTCCCAGTTATGCGCCCCGGGCCGTTCGATGTAATGATGGGGGATATTGAGATACAGCATCCGTTCATGCAGCGCCCGGTTGACTTGCAGGAAGAAGTCATCCACGCCGCAATCGATCATAAAAGCCACGGGCTTCCCGCTTGCCAAATGCATCCTGTTGATCACGGAATGCTGCTCCCAAACCGCAGGTTGATCGTCATACTTTCCTAATCGATCCGCGATCTCCCAGTTGCCCGGAAAGGGGGTGAGGTCCACCCCACCGCTCATACTGCCTGCCGCGGCAAATAGTTCGGGGTGATTTAACGCCAGGAATAAAGCGCCATGCCCGCCCATACTCAGGCCCGTTATCGCCCGGCTGTCTCTTGTGTTAAGGGTCCTGTATTTTTTATCGATGAATGGGATCAACTCTTGGATGATATGGGTTTCATAGCGCATGTTGTTATCAACCGGACTATCGAAATACCAACTTTTAGCACCATCAGGGCATATGACCAGGATGTCGTATTGATCAGCTAGCGCTTTTACATTTGGTGCCTTTTTCACCCAGTCAGAATAGTTGCCGCTATACCCGTGTAACAGGTATACTGTAACGTAGCGATCTGTTGGGTTCTCATCGTAACCGTTGGGTTTAATGACAACACACTGGATCGACTTGTTCATGGCAAGGCTTTTTACCGAAACAGTGTCTATGGTAGCTGCATTGAGAATAAAAGAGGCGAGGATCATCCAGCAGCAGCCTGTAAATTTTATATAGAGGGATCTTAGCATGTTTTATTGATCAATGTTGAGTTGACTAATTGAGCCAATTAAATGAACCATGTATTTATTTAGACATTCTAATTGTTGTAAAACCAACATGGGTAACGTCATTCCGGCCGATGAATATGTGTAAGCCCGTGTGAGAGCCGGAATCTGCTTAGTCTTTGATCGCAAAACGTTCTCTTGGTGGGTACAAAGGCCCCTAGTTCCACGACTTCGCAGATTCCTGGTCGCGCCCTCGCCCAACACACGGATCGCCAGGAATGACGTTAAGGGGAGTTTTTCGTTTTTGGTCAGTGTAGCTGAAAGTAACATACTTAAAGTCAATACAATCCAATGAGCACAATAAGTTTAGTGAGTTGTTTCACTCCATATCTTTTGACCCAACCGGCACCAGGCTTATCGCTATACCCCCACTTTCCTTTAGCTGCGCTTTGATCACACTATTGGCATCCACTTCTATTTCACGCACCTGGTAGGCCCCGGGGTTATTTTCAAGGTCTGTCTCCGGGGCATCTTCATAAATGGTGGCTTTGAATCTCTCCTGTGCCGGTAGAAAATCCATTTTAAGGTCCATTTCCCGGACCGATCCATCGGTAGCTGCTCCAATATACCAATTCTGACCGGTACGTCTCGCCATGGCTATGTAATCCCCAATTTCAGCATCCAATATAACCGTGTGGTCATAGTCTACCTGCAGATCCTCTATGAATTTGAAGGCGGAATGCCCTTCGTAAATCGAGATCATCTCGGATGCCATTTGCATGGGGCTGTAGAGTATTACCATTAAGGCCAACTGCTTGGCTAGCGTGGTTTTTACGCGCATCGTAGTGATGTCCCCGCGGCTGGGGTGCCATTTACGTCTTTTGTCGTCATAGCTTTCATATTTTAGATCAAATATCCCGGGTGTATAATCCATGGGGCCGGCCAGGATACGTGTAAAAGGCAGTATGAGGGTATGGTCCGGGGTAATATCGTGCGACCATCCATTCCATTCCATCCCCTGCGCTCCTTCGCGGGTCATCATGTGGGGAAATGTCCTCTCTATCCCGGTGGGTTTGATCGGTTCATGGGCGTTCAGCATGACTTTGTGCCTCGCGGCCAGCTCTAACACCTTCCTGTAGTGCCTTACCATGAATTGGTTATGGTGAACATGGCCTTTGGGTTGGATAGGGCCCGCATAACCCGTTTTTACGGCATGGATGCCATTCTTTTCCAGGTCTTCAAAGGCCCGCTGCAAGTTCTGTTCGTAGGAAATGACATTCCCACCGGTTTCATGATGTGAGATAATAGCGACATCCTTTTCGGCGGCATAGGCCACTACTTCTTGCAGGTCATAGTCTTCATAGGGTGTCGTAAAATCAAAGACGTTTTCTGCTCCCCAGTTCTCCCAGCCTTTGTTCCACCCTTCGGCAAGCACTCCTTTAATGTTGTGTTTTGCGGCGAAATCAATATGCTTTTTCATGTTTTCCGTAGTAGCTCCATGCGTAGGCCCCATCGTCCAGGTCTCTACTCCCTGGTGCAGGCTCCACCATATCCCTACATATTTCATAGGCGTTATCCAGCTCACATCTTCCAGCGCGTTGGGGGCATTAAGATTGAGGACCAGGCCGGAAGTGATCAAGTCTCCCGGGGTATCACTGACCTGCAAGGTCCTCCACGGGGTTTTGAAGGGAACCTTGTTTTTCACCTTCACCCCATCGGGCCATGGGGCCAGGTCGGCTTCATATGTGAAAGGACCGGTTTCTTTTGCTTTGACGGACATCCCTGCATAATCGGTAAGATCGGCTTCATGCACACTGAGATAGCGACCCCCGGCAGTTTTGAGGGTGAATGGAGTATTGGCACTGCCCATTTCACTTAAGGGAGTGACATGATAGGGTAGCTCGTACGTATCAAAATCAGCTTTAGTGTACCAGGCCTTATGATCTTTCGTAAACCTGAATTCCGTCAGTTCATCTGCGATGAGAACACTGTCCAAACCAGGCTGATCGGGAAATTCATAACGGAACCCTACCCCATCGTCAAACACACGTGCATGGACGATGAGTATCCTTCCCTCACCCTGGTCCTCCCGGAGGGTTATTTTGAGTTGGTTGTAATGGTTACGGTAACTGGAAAACTGCCCCCAAACGGGCTCCCAGGTCTCATCAAAAGTGCTTTCTTCCACGGAACGGATAACAAAGCCATCTTCCAGGTCATCGGCACCCTTTAATTTAAACCCGAGGGCTGATGACGCCAACAGCGTGTCCCCCGACTTACTCGCCGCATAGAATGGAGCACCGGTTTCATCTAATGTCAGCTCAAATCGGAGGGTGCCGTCCGGCGAAGAGATACCGGCTTCATGAACGCCAGGCTTGCATCCAAAAACTACAAAGCAGATGAGAATTACGTATACTAAGGATTTATAATTTATCATTTTCATTATTCAAAGTCGAATTATCATGTTTGGCAATTATTTTCTATCCTGTTATTGTTTTGCTGATCCTATTCATCATCTCTACGGAGCGGTGATGCACAAAACTCATGGATCGATCTACCTTCTTCTCAGCCTGTGCATAATGCCCGTAGATCTGCATAAGCGCCCGGGAAAATTGGTTGACCGGATCTGTATCTATATTGTGGAGCCATTCGGGTAAACCTATGTCGCGAAACATCCATGCCTTTACCCCATGCTTGGGACTGAACAGGTGCAGGGCGGGAGTGCCATTGGCCAATGCGATAATGCAGGAATGAGGTTCCATCGAGACCACGGTATGTGCCCGGGCATAGATGGAAGCTGCCTCGTCCACATTCCAAAACGTGTCACGATGCACTACGTACTTTTGTATTTTCAGGGGCAGCTTGTCAAACAGCAAGCGACGGGCGTGGAGGATCTCCTTATCTACTTCCGGCGCCAGCAAAACTTTAAGCCCGGTTTCCTTGACCCAGTGTTCAATCAGCGATCGTAGCTTGCCAGCCCAAAATTCATCCTGCAGTTTTTCCTCGCTGGTGGGTTGCCCGGGATTTAAAACATTGGAATACCCGGTAGTAGGTGTATTGGTTCGCAAGGTTACGGTAATATACCCCTTGGGTCTAAGCCCGTTTGCCTGGAGATAGGCTCCCGCTTTTTCCTCGTCCAGGACATCAATGCCAAAACAACCATCGGGGCCAAATTCTAAAACACCCGGTTGAACTCCTATCTTTCTCAAATAAAAATAGGATTCGTTTTCGCGGCAGTACACCTGGCTGGCCCGGGACAATAAAGCACTCATCTCGGCTTCCTTGCCCTTTTCAAATCCATCAAAAGACTGTCCATACAGGCAGAAGGGTACGTTGGCGGCTATGCTACGCTTAATGATCTCCACAGGGGGCTTCCAAAAGCGATTGAACTTCATCCCGGAATTCTGGATGAATATATCCGCCTGCTCGAAAGCTTGCTCCAACTGGCCTGTGTGATCAGCGTCTTCCTTGATCATGTCGACCCGCGGAAAGCGGGTTTTGATCATGGATACAATGGCATCATTGTAACTTTTGAGCAGCAGTGTCACCTTTGCCCCGGGGATGTTTTGCGTGAGATAACGGAGGGTACCTGGCGTATGACCGATGTCCCCAATATTACGCGTAGCCCAGCCAGAGCTCAGTAAAATATGTTGGGTGGTATGATGAGCCGTTGGCTTTTTGAAGGAACTCGTTAACGTAATTCCTGCTCCTGCCAGGGCTGTTTTGGCGATGAAGTCCCTGCGTGAAACCATGCCGTATGTGTTTCTTGTTCTCTTACTCAAAATTTATTGTTATTTCTTCCCCGTTATAGACCACCTGTTTGCCACTTGTCGTAGTGATACCAATACCCTGCCTTTTTTGTACTATGACCAGGTTAAATGTTCTCTCCTTCAACATGCCCGGAAAGTTTCCTTTCCTTGTCCCGATCACCAGGGATCGTTCCTTATCATTCCATGCAATTGGGACATTGGCATACTGTCCTTTTTCATAGCCATACCCATCGTTTTCGTCCTCATAAAGGGTAAAAGATCCGTCCGCGCCGGGGTAGATCCTCAACGCTATAGGATCCGCCGGTTTTTCCTGGGCGTATTGCAGGAAGGGCCCCATAGGAACGATAGACCCTGCTTTTACGAAAAGGGGTAATGTCTCCAGCGGGGCATCGGCGACCATGACCGCCCCTCCTTCCCATTGTTCCCCAGTCCAGAAGTTGTACCAACCGCCCTTCCAGCGGGGCAGGTATAGCTCCCTTTGCCGGGCCTGGTAAGTAGTAACAGGATTGACCAGGAAAGCAGGACCAAACATATACTGATCGGGAATATCCAAGACCTTTTCATCCTCCCCAAAATCCATGACCAGCGGCCGCATAATGGTGTAGTGTTGATGGGTTGTTTTCCCGGCCAGGGAATAAATGTAGGGCATCAATCGGTAGCGAAGTTTGTCGTAGAGGAGTTGTATCTTGTAGGATTCGTCACCAAATTCCCACATTTCCCGGGGCAGATGCGTGCCATGCACCCGGAAGATAGGACAGAAGGCGCCGTATTGGAACCAACGGGTAAAAAGCTCTTCATATTCCGTGTTTTGGCGCGGGCCAGGATAGTTGACAAAAAAACCACCAATGTCGGTAGTCCAATAAGGGATACCTGAGATCGAAAAATTCAACCCGGCACTGATCTGCTTACGGAAAACATTCCAAGAAGCAGAAATATCCCCTGACCAGGTCGTAGCCGCATGACGCTGCTGCCCGGCGAAAGCGGAGCGGGTCAAGATAAACACCCTTTTATCTTCGGTCTCTTGCCTTTGACCGTGGTACACGCCTTGGGTCGTCAACAGGGAATAGGCGTTCAAATAGCGCGCACCCGACCCAAGGTAGTTATCCATCCGTTGTTTGATGGCTTCGGGGGTATGGGGCTTACTTATTTCCGGCTCCGTAGCATCCAGCCACCAGGCGTCTACTCCTTTAACAAAAAGGCTATCCCGGAGCTGCTCCCAATACACCTGTCTTGCGCCCGGATCAAAAGCATCGTAGTAGGCCTGCGGGTTCCATTCGGGAACGTCATCATAGGTATCGTACAAGTATCCTTTTTTGTTGAGCGCCTGGTAGTTTTCACTGCCTTCATCAAATTTGGGCCATACGGAGATCATGAAATGGAGGTCCAGGCTATGCACATTGTCAATCATTCCTTTGGGATCGGGATACCGGGCGGAGTCGAACGCGTGTGAGCCCCAGGGATGTGGATCCCAGTAAAACCAGTCTTGGACGATGTTGTCCAGCGGGATGCCACGCTTTCGGTATTCGCTGGCTACTCCCAACAGTTCCTCCTGGGTATGGTAGTGTTCTTTGCATTGCCATAACCCGTAAGCCCATTTTCCGAACATAGGTGCCTGCCCAGTGAGCTCCCGGTATCCTGCAATAACCGTGTCCATCCCGGGGCCATACACAAAATAGTAATCTACCTCATCGCCAAT
>JANQLQ010000303.1 GCA_028280565.1 Fulvivirga sp. | reverse complement strand
ACTTTGCCTATTGCTAACTTGTCGAGAACTTCCCAACTTGGCAAATAGAGTTCATTGTTTAATCCTACACGTCAGTTGAGGTATGACACGACACTAGATCAATAGTTCTAAAACGCGAACTCCCTGATTCATCGGGCGACCCCGAGCTTCCTATCCCTTCAGCTGTTCCCGTACCTTTTCCAGCAAGGCTTTCGTGGCTTTGATCCCTTCAATTTCACCGAGCTCTCTGCCCTCGTATTCAATCCCCACGTAGCCGGTATAGCCCGCTTCTTTTACGATCCTCATCATTTTTAAATAGTCGGTGTGTATTTCATTGCCCTCAGCATCGAAGTCATGTGATTTGGCGCTTACGGCTTTGGCGTGGGTCATGAGCTCTTTTACGCCGGTATACCGGTCGTATTCTTCGGAGCACTCACCTGTATCGTTTCTTGCGATGCAAAAATTGCCGAAATCAGGGAGTGTGCCACAATTATCTAGGGCTACTTGGGCCATAACCCCGGAAAGCCACTTTCCGTCGGAAGAATAGCCTCCATGGTTTTCTACGATCACATTCAACCCGTGGTCTTTTGCAAAACTAGCGAGCCTGCCTAACCCGTCTACGGCAGCATCACCGACCTCTTGGGCCGTGCCCTCACCCGCGGCGTTCACACGGATAGAATGGCAACCTAAAAATTTGGCGGCTTCTACCCACGTGTAATGATTTTCCACTGCCTTGGTTCGTTCTGCGTCCTGCAAGGCCCCGAGGTGCCCCTCCCCGTCGATCATGATGAGTAAATTTTTTACGCCGGAATCTACGGCTCGCTGCTTCATTTCCGATAGGTAGTCTTTTGTGCCGGACTTGTCCTTAAAAAAACGGTTTACATACTCCACAGCCTCTATCCCGAATTCGTTTTTAGCTGTGGCAGCAAAATCCAAGTTGTCCAGCTCACCCCCCAGCAGTGTTCGATGTAACGACCACTGGGCCAGCGAAATGTCGAAATGCCAGCTAGCTACCGGTTCTACTGCTACAGGTTTCCCTGTTTCAGTGTTTTTGGCAGGTTGATTACAAGAGGAAAGAATAGTAGGCGCGAACACCATGCCGGCGGAGCCTTCTGCGAATCGTTTAAGGAATGTTCTTTTGTTCATGGTCTAGAGCTGTTGGTCTAATCGTTAAGATACTTTCACACGATTACACCTGTATGAAGATGACAGCGCCCGAAGGTCGCCGGGTACCTATTTGAAATTTCACAGGTGTAATACACTCCCCCACGCCGCTTAAGTTAGCAGGAAAGCGCCTAGAGACCAAGTATCCTTGTATTTTAATTGCTGTGCTCCAAACAATTGTATCTTTTGTGAGTTGGTAATCATAAACGTTGTTTAGGCTGACTCTTAAATCCTAGATAGATGAAAACGGTGTAGCTATGAAAATTTCTGTCGTAAGGATTTCTGCGGGGTGGTATTGTTTCACCCTTCCAGGGTTAGTGTATTGGGTATTTATTTTCTATAGTAATTTCATCCCTTTGGGATTTAAAATTGAGATCAAAACTTGATGTATTTTCTTGAACCGGTGTCGTGTCACATTTATTTTGACGCATTCCACACCCCTGAACCCTGGAAGGATAATTCACCGAGCGTTTACTTTGATGTTATCCAGGGTAGTTTTGGCTCGTAAGCTTGGTGAACCTTGGTGCATTTGTGCCTCTTAGTGGCGAACCTTCCCCGGTCACAAAGGCACTAAGACTCAAAGAATCACAAAGGGATCTACTTTACTATTTAATCTAGCCCTACTTTTATATCGAACTCACATTGCTGGACCTGGCTGTAAACATGGGACAGGGGTTGGGCTATGATTTGCGAAAGAGACAGGTATTAATTTTAAAAGCGCTATGTTCACATTACCAGTGATTGATTTTGGACTTGTTGTTCTTATCTGGATAGTCCAATTGGTTGTTTATCCGAGTTTTCATTACTATGATGTAGCGGGTTTAAAAAGGTGGCATCGCGTATATACCCGGCAAGTGACATTTATTGTATTGCCATTGATGCTCGCACAGGTGATCTTGCATGCCAAAAGGCTGTTGGATGAGCCCTATTGGTTAGGGATAGTTCAGTTCATTTTGATTGTACTGGTATGGGGAATCACGTTTTTTAAAGCCGTTCCCCTGCACACTAAGATTGACCTTGAAGACCAGCCGGCCGGCACTATAATGGATCTAGTTCGTTGGAACTGGCCAAGAACGATCCTCTGGAGTATAGTCTTTGTTATCCACTTTTTTTAAGAAAGAAATGGCCATATCATTAAATTCATGGGCACGGTCAATATTCACAATGTGCCCGGCGAGTTTGATGATCTCCAAGCGTGTTTTACTTTGCCTTTTGGAAAATGATTTAGCGGCCTTGAGAAATACATAATCTTCCCGGCCCATGATGACAAGTGTTTCCACCCGCAGGTTTTGATAGTAAAAATGATGCAGCAGCCGGAAAAACTCCGCATAGAGGCCTACCCACTTGAGGTATTCTTCCTGCGTAAGTTTAGCAGCTTGCATTTGATAAATGCGTCGCGCGGTTTGGTTTCTTTTTCGCGGCATTAACAGGTAAGAAAACAAGCGATACATGGTGCTGTACCGCAGGAATAAGTTCATGAACCGGGCCAACTGCACAAAAGCCCGGATGAAAACATTTCCTTTAAATATGCCCCCGGCTATGATCAGCCGGTCTACCAGCTCTGGATAGCGCATGTACAGGTCTTGCACCAGTACACTGCCAAAAGATAATGTGATAAAGTGTGCCTTGGTAATACCTGCCTGGTCCAACACCTGTTTTATGTCTTCGGAAATGATCGAGAACTGGTAGCTTTTAAAAGGAGGTTGAATATCTTTTGATCGTCCATGATCCCTAAGGTCAATCAATAGAAGGTTGAAATGATCTCTAAAATCCCCTAGTTGGTAAGACCATGTCTTGGTGCTTCCGCCAGCTCCATGAAGAAATACCACCCATTCGTCACTTGGCCCGGTGGTGTAAAATAACTCGTAATGTAACATACCCTTAGAGTTAACAAAACCTTTGCCGGTATGTTTGATAGGGTATAAGACACACGTAATCAATTATATTATGAACAATACCAAATGGATGGGGTATACGCTAAAAATAGCAGCGTTCTACAATATTTTATGGGGAGCCTGGGTCGTCTTGTTCCCCCAGCATTTTTTTGAGCTTACCGGCATGGAACAACTCAACCACCCTATGATATGGCAAGGAATGGGTATGGTAATAGGTGTTTATGGTTTAGGGTATTGGTGGGCAAGTTTCGCCCCGTTGGTCCACTGGCCTATTGTGGCCGTAGGACTATTGGGTAAACTGTTCGGCCCGCTGGGTTATGTTCTCAACCTTACTACTGGCGTGGCCCCGCCGGAGTTCGGGTATACTTTAATTACGAATGATCTTATATGGTGGGTGCCTTTTGTGTTAATATTAAGGGAAGTACATCTGAAAACGAAATGGAGACTATCATGATAAAAAAAATGAACCTATACGGGTTGGCGGGCTTCTTTTTCTTCGCAGGGTGCTACCATTTTATAAATCCCGGTTTTTATTACCCGTTAATTCCCCCTTATCTCCCGTTCCCAACGGCCATAAATAGTTTGAGCGGTGTTTTAGAAGTAGTGTTGGGTGTAGCCTTACTCGTACCCCGGTTTCGTTTTTATTCAGCGATCGGGCTTATGATATTGCTGGTTTTGTTTATCCCATCGCATATTTATTTTATCCAGATAGGAGGGTGTGCGGACCAGGGGCTCTGCGTGCCTTTATGGGTAGCTTGGGTACGTTTGGTAGTAATACACCCGCTTTTGATCGGCTGGGTTTGGGCGAGTAGAGGGCGTTCTCGTAAAACTTTTACAACCCCTGTGGGCGAATAGGAAGTAAAGGCGGGTTAATCCCTGTGCTGTAGGTGTGGAGGAAGATCAGTTTAAAAAGATCTTATAGTTCAATAGTATTTCTTGAGTAGGGCGGATATCCTTACCCGCTGGAGACGGCACCATGACAGGCACTGGCACAGGTTCAATAGTTTCCTCGGTCCATATGGGTTGCTCTAGCAGCAGTACCCTGTGCTTTTGTTGCACTAATGTAAAAAATTGCTCGTAAACGTTAGATCGATTGTCTACCTTAACCGCTCGTGACCCTAGCAGTTCTTCACATGCTCCCAGTGTAATGGCCATCTCCTCGTCCAATTCTTCCTTGTTTTTGATGATGTTGTCTGTAGGAAGGATAGCCACATCACAGGCATACAGTGCATTGATGGTCATGAATGATAAAGTGGCCGTACAGTTCAGGATCACGTAATCGTATTGTTTTTGTAGAAGGTCCAGCGCTGTTTTTAAATAGATCTCGCGGTTATCTGTCCAGGCTAGAGAGATTTCTATGGCCGCTAACCGGATGTCAGAGGCGACAATATCGATATCTCCTGCTTCAATGATCACGTTTTCAAGCTTTTCATCCCAGCTCAGAACATCGGTTATCGTTTTTTTTGCGTAATTAATTCCTAATTCATAGGTTAGATGAGCTAGGGGGTCTAAGTCTATGATCAGTACCTTCTTATTTCGTTGTACGAGTGTTTTGGCAAAAGCCAAAGTAGTACTGTTATCACCTGCTTTCTTCCGTGGATTTACTATCGCCAGCCTCATACCTAAATCATTTTATGTTATTAACTTATGCGAAGTAGCCACTATTTACATTTATCATCAATAGAGCAATTGACGTAAATTTAACCTGGTAAAATTATGGAATACCCCTAAGCTATAATACCGATAAACCGCCGTTTGTAACCAGTTTGGGGCTTTTTTAGTGCCGTTGCAGATAGCTGCGACGATCGAGTAAACCGACGAAAGAAAATATTTTATGATATTTAAGTTACATTTTTTTTAATGACTTCGACCTATGAGTAAGACTAGTATTAGGGTAGAAAAAGGTTTCTCAGACCAAGAGCTTGTAATGGCCATTACGTCCAATAAAGATTTGGACAAGGCGCTGGATTTTATTTATCGGAATTATTACAAGATGCTCGAAACCATCATTCTCAATAATAGCGGGAGTCAAGAAGATGCCCAGGATATTGTCCAAGAGGCATTGCTCGCTTTCTTAGATATGGTGCGTAAAGGCAAATATCGGTCAGAGGCCAGTGTAAAATCAATGCTATATACTCTTACCCGCAACCTTTGGCTTACCGAGTTAAGAAGAAGGGGGAGTGCGCAAAAGCGGGATTTTTATTTCGAAGGGGAGAAAGACAGCATTGAAAAAGATATAACGGACCAGATGGCATATTACGAAGGGCTAAAGTTAGTAGCAGAGGTTTTTGATCGATTGGGAGAGATATGTAAAAATATACTGACACTCTTTTACTTTGAGGGGTTCTCGATGAAAGAAATATTAGAAAAGGTAGATTATGAAAATGAACAAGTACTAAGAAATAAGAAATACAAGTGCCAGAAGGAATTGATGAGGCAGCTAGAAGCATCCCCCACTTTGTATAACAATCTTAAAAGTGCATTAGAACATGGAAGATAACAGAGCATTCAACTACTACAATAGGTTTGACGATTACCTCAAGGGGGAACTTGACCCGGCGGAACGCAAAAAGCTAGAGGAGGAATTATTCAATGATAGCGAATTGCAAAAGGAATTCGAGCTTTATAAAATGTCTATTGATGTGGTACAACTGGCCTCTATGAAAAATGCAGTAGAAGAAGCCCAGCGTCGATTTACCCATTATGAAGCCTCGTTAGCACCCACTGTGACTACCTCTGCACGCACCTGGGCCTTGAGAGTTGCGGCAGGCCTGCTCCTGCTTATGGTAAGCTATGGTGTGCTGCAGTTTGCCTTAGTGAGTTCCGGCAGCCTTTACCAATCCCTTTATACGGCTTACCAGCTACCGGTAACACGAGGATACCAGCTTAACTATACTCATTTGGATTCACTTTACCTGCACCAAGACTATGACACCGTACTGGCTCAATATGAAAAACTAACGAAGAAAACCGTGCGCGATCACTTCATAGCAGCAATGGCAGCGATGGAGTTGGGACAGTACAGTGCAGCTATCGATCGATTCAAGGAGGTAAGGAAACAAAACCAGGGAGAAGTGCGCTATTTCGAACAGGAAACTGATTATTATTTAGCGCTATGCTATCTCAAAAACGAGGACCTCAAGCAAGCCTTGTATTCATTACAAAAAATAAAAGAGAACGAATCCCATCTTTACCACACCGCAGTATCAAGCGAAACCATCATCAAACTACAAGTATTGCTATGGAAGCAATAAATCATGATCAGCGGCTAATTTTCGAGGCACCTTTGCCAGGGGTAGCGCTTAAAGTGGGCGAAACCCGGAACAACTTTTCTTTGGAGCCGGTGGGCGTGAAAAGAGCATAAATTCACTACTTTTAGGCCAAGATTAGGCAGTACAAGGTATATGATCACAATTTACACAGACGGGGCCGCCAAAGGAAACCCGGGCCCTGGTGGCTATGGCGTGGTTTTGAAGGCTAAAGTTAAAGGAAAGCTACTCCGCAAAGAGCTATCCGACGGGTTTAAGACTACCACCAATAACCGTATGGAACTGCTGGCAGTGATCAAAGGTTTGGAGGCATTAAAAAACAAGAGTTCAGAGGTACAGATCTATTCGGATTCTAAGTACGTGGTAGATGCCGTGGAAAAAGGCTGGATATGGAACTGGCAAAAAAAGGGTTTCAAGAACAAGGCCAATGTTGATCTATGGCAGCGTTTCATTCCCCTTTTTAAAGCGCATAAGGTGAAATTTCACTGGGTGAAAGGTCATGCGGGTATTCCCGAAAACGAACGCTGCGACCAACTCGCTGTAGCGGCGGCAGAAGGAGATAACTTACAACCGGATACGGGCTACCAGGCGTAAGCGTTTTCCTAGATTTATTTTCTACCAGAAGGTTCATCCGCTAACCCTCACCCCTAACTCCTCTGAAGGGGAGAATCCCTAATGTGTTGAAGGCCTGGAACTCTCGTTGAATGGAACGAAAGGGTGAGCGGGAACCGAAGTTCTTGCTAGGCTAGTCTTGCTCTTAATACCCACACACTATTACGCCGGCAGTGAAAGCAGGAAATCTATATGCAATGATTCGCATTCTTGATCAACAGTGTCTATTTTTTTATTTTAATATTTATATATCACTGATTTAAATAGCTAAACTTATTATACCCCCTGGAAAAAAATCTTTTTTCTTGGGTTACCAAGAACCCATCTTTTCATTAATTATCAACAAACAAGCTCTCCTTCGGAATATGGAAGCGTTTGTAAAGTAAATTAAAAACCTTGCTATGGTGGGAAATACTGGAAAAGGTAGTTTCTTATCGTAATGAGGACGCCAGGATGTGTTTCGAAAAACACGGAATGGACACGATAGATATCACGCCATCTTCTTCATAGGTAAGTTTTACCGTTGAAGGGTGGCTTTATTAGTGTTATCGGGATGGGATATAATACAGGGTGTGATAAGAGTGACAAGATCTCTTTAACGTGATACTATCTACAACATGAAAACCTTAAAATGAGATACCATGAACAATGAAGAAACTCCAATGTATGATACAGGGACCCACAACATGTCCTGCATAGAAGGCTATTTGGATCATAATTCCGCTGACCTTTCCGAGCATGAGTCACAAAAAAATGTTTCCTTTCGATATACAGGCAAACGGACCTTGGCTATGCGAGGGTTGATATCAGGAAAAAAGTATTACTTTAACAAGCCCGGTGTAGTCATAGAAATTGATCATCGTGACCTCGTATTTTTTGAAGACGTTCCTAACCTCGAGAAGCTCCGGCCACCGAGGTAAACGATAAAAGAGCGCTTATCTTCTTTCAAACGGCTTCTTTCCATAAATAGAACGTGGCCGTAGGATTTGCAATTTATTTTTTAAATATTGCCTATTACTACCTGTCTATACGTTGTGGCAATTTCGAGAAAACAAGTAATGATCATAGGGTTAGTCACGATCCCCTGGGGAATGTTGTCTATGAAAATACCCGGGATGCACATACGCCATTTGGCTATGTAGAGGCTCGTGCTTTATCCGCTCCTATGGATCATTGATAAGGTATTAACGAAATGAAGGGTTACCCTGTCCCAATTAAAACATTAAAGGTATTCTTTGATGAAAGAAAATGTAACTGCTGAGGTCAAAGATGCCAGCATGTACGGTAGCATTGAGTCTATCTACAAGGATTTTAGGGAAGAATTCATACAATGGATGTATAAGACTTATTCATGTCCAAAAGATGATGCAGTTGAAATATACCAGGTGGCGATCGTTATCGTTTACGAAAACATTATCGCGGGTAAGCTCAAAGAATTAAAGAGTAGCATCAAAACCTATTTGTTCGGGGTGGGAAAGAATAAATATTTGGAACGACGCAGGGAACGGTCAAGGTTTATCCACGACTGGGATTTTAACCTTGGCGAAGACGAGCAGGACAAGAAGGAACTTAGCGAGGAAAGAGAGCGAGAAGTGAACAAGGTAATGCACTGCCTTAATGAGCTGGGGGAAAAATGCAAGGGGATCTTACAAATGTATTATTATCAAAATTTGACCATGGAAGAAATTGCCGCAGCGCTGGATTATAAAAACGCAGATACTGTAAAAAATTTAAAATATAAGTGCATGAACAGGTTACGGAACATGTTCAAAGAAAAATATGGAGGAAGGTAAATCTAATATGAAGGGTGAGGAAAGGGACTTGGAGCTGGTGAGTGATTACTTGTATGATAGATTGAATGATATGGAAAGGGCAGCAGTTGAGCAAAGGTTACAAGAGGATGGGGACTTTCGAGTCTTTTACGAAGAGATAAAACTCATGATCCAAGGGATCGGGAGTTATAGCCGGCGTGAGAATTTGGAAAAGGTACAGGTACTGGAAGAAGAACTGTCCAAAGGGACAGGGGGCTCACGATCCAAAAGTAGGAAACTCTTTTACTGGGTGGCTGCTGCGGTTTTTGTCTTGGCCATAACAAGTTCTATTTTTCTTTTACAGCCTAGCAGGCTGGGTGCGTCGGCCCTATTCGAAAACTATTACGAGCCTTATCCCAATGTGTTTGAGCCGATAGAGCGAAGCGAGGAGGAAATGCCATTGGATGTGGAAAAGAGGGCCTATGTGGCGTATGAAAGTGGGGAATACGATCGGGCTGCGGAGCTTTTTGAAGATATGCTTGCCGGCAAAGAGGTCACTGAACCGGACATAGTTTTGCTCTACCTGGGCATCAGTTATATCGAGTTAGGACAAGCGGGAAAAGCACGTAACACCTTAAAGAAAATAGGAATAAAAAGTATCATGCGCGACCAGGCACGATGGTATTTATCCCTCGTGCTGCTAAAGGAAAGTGAAAAGGATAGCGCAAGGGTGGTCTTGGAAGAGTTGAAAAGGTCGGGAGAGAGCTATTATTCCGGCAGAGCTGCGGAGATTCTAAATCAATTCTAAAAATAAAAACCTAGTAAAATGACAGACAGAAATGAAGACCCTACAGATGAGCTTAAAGAAGATCCACCGTTGTTTGCAACAGCCGCTAACATTGGCACCGTAGCCCTAGGAGCGAGTGCAACAATATATGTGATCTTTGAAATAATCGTTTGTGGTTGCCCTTAATGGGTAACCCAACCTCTTCGTTTGTAGGGTAAGTAATAGTAAGCCCCGAACAAGACCAGGAATGCCAAGATAATCAAGAGAACATGATGGAAGGAAAATGCTGGCTGGAGTTTAAGAGAATTTGGGTTGCCCCATAGTTCTATTCCAGCCCAGTATACCGGGTGTGCTGAATATGGGTCGGCACGCTCTAAATAGGTGACCTGTGCCCGGTGAATAGCTTTGTTCAAAGGTTCTTGTTTGTTCATTTCTTCATAGAAGGTGCGTATCAAAGGCGCCATAGATCCGTCTCCAACATTCCAGAGCGTCATTAAGAGACTTCGGCAACCTGCAAAAGAAAAAGCTCTTGCCATGCTATATACTCCCTCGGAATTGAATACTTTGCCTGTGCCGGTTTCACATGCACTCAGCACAGTCAAGTCGTTATCGAGGTGTATATTGTACAACTCATGGGCAAATAATCTCTCGTCCGAAAACTGCAAGAACGTAGAAGAAGACTCGTTTGGGTCTGTGCCTCCGTGGATGGCCAAATGGATAATGTTGTATTTGGGAGCTTCAGACACAAAAGTACTTTTCAAGACCTTATCATCTTCGATAAATTTTCCGGGCATAATACTAGAAATGTACTTTATTTCCCGTGTCGCGCCCGGGAGGTCACTTAGATAGGCATTACTCTTTTTGCCCTTAGACCAGCCAAAAGCAACCAATCCTGATTTGCCCGGCCCGCTACGGGTACTGAAATGAGCGTGGGCATCATGTGCGTACGATACGATATATTTCTTGGTCACATAATCAAGCCTTTTATAATCCACGGGCTCCTTTTGAGATGAAGCAGTTACGGTCAGGGCGTGAAATGGCAATAGGTGTAGTATACCGTCAGGAACAATGTAAAGCTCGTTGATATCTTCCCCTGGGCCCTTTAATGCCGGTTCTAAAAGATACCTGTACAGTCTGTAGGCTAATGTATGGTATGTTTTAAAATCATTCTCCAATTGGTGAGGGACTAGCCCTTGCGCAATTAAGCCCAGGAATTCGTTGATTTGATTTAGGAGGGAATCTCCTTGAACTTTGAACACCTCCTTCTTGTGTCTTGTGGATGTGAAAATGTAAAGGGCTTCTTCACCAAAAAAATACTCGATGAACAGGGCTTCTTTCTTAAGGTTTTGGAAAGTTTTATAGGGCATAACAGATCTTTCAATTCTATCCCTGTCATAGCCCGGGAAACGAAGGACCAGGTCTTCTTGCCATTTCGATAATTGTTCATCCAAGGCCAGTAGCCGCAAATTCCTTTTTTGAAGGGTGGAATCCGCTACGGCAGGACTTGACCTTACATCGCTCTTTCCTTGTAAATAAGCTATTTCACTTCTCAATTTTCGCTCCTCGACCAGGATACTATCGGGAATGTTGAAGCTATTGTACGCTTTGATGTCTTCAAACCTCTCTTTTAACACCCTGGATTTACTTCTTTCCATAAGACCATAGATCTTTTCTATATAGTTGGTCTCCCCGGACGCTTTGTACAACCTGTAATAGCAATCGATCGCTAACTCGTATACATGATGGTATAATTCCAAAAACTGCAACTTAGAGGTTTCCATATCCAGCGATTGCCATTGTAAATTCATCAGGCTTTCAGACAATAAGAAGCAGTCCAGCGCGAGCTTTAAAGGTGCTAAGTCATTATTTTCGATAGCAATCTTCCTTAGTCCCATTCCTTTGTATTTCAGCGCTTTAAAAAGGTAGGGCTTGTTTTCCAACGTAGCGTAAGAAGGGTTTGACCTGTAGCTCGATGCATAATCCGGTCCAGTAGCAATATCGATGGCCTTTTGAGCATAATGGACCGCTGAATCATATTGCTTTATTTCAAGCATTAGCTTTGATAAATGCTTCAAGGTCGTGGATATGTCAAAGAAGGTACTTTTGTCATTTAATTGTTGGATTTGATACGTACGTTTATAAGCATTCACGGACGGGCGGTATTCACCTAGGTTCCTAAGAGCCCATCCTTTCAGGAAGTAGGCATCCGCTAACTTTACGGAATCATAAGGAATGTAACGGGTGACCACCGAGATCATACTATCTGCACAGGCCATTGTTTGATAGGGGTCATCGAATACCACGCTGGCCACACCTAGGTTGTAATAATCAAGTGACAAGCCCCGGTAGTCTTTTCGGCGGGATAGTGTACGGTACGCAATGGCTTTTTCATAGTAATCGATCGCATGATCGAACTGCTTTTTATTGACATATATATTGGCAATTATCCCGTAACACTTTGCCAAGGTCAAGGTGTCCGGGGCGGGGAATGACTCGAGTGCTTCGATGGACTTGAACCCATAGGCCAATGCCTTTTCAAAATCATTGAGAGAGCGATTAGTGGTGGCCATGTTGTAAAATGTTCTGTACCGATGTTTAGGCCCAATCTTTGCATTCGTTTTTAATAGGTCAGCGGCGGCTTGAAAATTTTTCTCAGCCTCAAGGTAATCTCTCAATGAATAACGATAGACTTCTCCTAAACCATTATAACAATCAACTAGCTTGACATGATCGGCGGGTAAAATTTTCAATCGTATTTCCAGTGCCTTTTTATGAGCTTCTATAGCCTGGGCTGGCTCTTGGATACGCTGGAATAAAATGCCCCGGGTGTAGTAAAGATTATGCATTACTTCGGGAGGTAAATTGTTTTCCTCTCCGATGAACAGGGCCGAATCCAAGCTGGCTTGAGCGTGTTCGTATTTTCTTAAACGGATTAAAATGTAGCTTTTACCCGCAATGGCATTTATAAATGTTTTCCAATCACCATTTTTCTCGGCTAAGGAAATAGATTTACGATAGATAGGTAAGGCCTCCGGGTACTTCCATTGGCTTAAAAGTTCGTCGGCACGTTTTAATAAGGCCTGGGCCTCCCTGTCCGGGCCGGGTAGTACTTCTGCATTTATCGTAGGAAATGTAGTGCCTAGCGCTAAAAATAGGAAGATTGTTGAATGGCTTGCCATTAAAAATATAATTATTTCAATTTGATATTATTTAAGATGATAATTAATCAAATTAAAATTAATAATTATATTAACGAATATTTCTTTTTGAATTCAAATTTTAACTATAATATTTTCTTTTTGAATAGAGGTCTGTGGCCCTACCTCTTATAAACTTAGGATTTACCCTTAAATGGACGAGGCTGTAGTCAGCCAGCCCACCCTTCACGATCTAAACTGCGGTACTGGATCGCTTCAGCAAGGTGCTCGATCTTTATTTCATCTGTGCCGGCCAGGTCGGCAATTGTGCGGGATACTTTTAATATCCGGTCATACGCCCGGGCAGATAAGCCCAGCTTTTCCATGGCCGTTTTTAGCAGTGTTTTGCCTGCTTCGTTCACTTGGCAGATCTCTTTCACGGTTTGGGCGGGCATCATGGCATTGCAGTGTAGCGATTCTTTCTTGTCAAACCGGTGGATCTGTACCTCACGGGCTTTGATCACTCTTTCACGGATCTCGGCGCTGCTTTCTGTTTTGTTCGTACCGGTCATTTCGTCGAACGACACTGGGGTGACTTCTACGTGAAGATCGATGCGGTCTAGCAAGGGGCCGCTTACCTTGTTTAAATAGCGCTGAACCACGCCCGGCCCACACACACATTCTTTTTCGGGGTGATTATAATACCCGCAAGGGCACGGGTTCATGCTGGCGATCAGCATAAAATTAGCAGGGTAGTCATGTGAAACCTTTGCGCGTGATATGGTTACTCGCCGCTCTTCCATAGGTTGCCGCATCACCTCTAACACGGTGCGTTTAAATTCCGGAAGCTCATCTAAGAACAGCACGCCGTTGTGAGCCAGTGATATTTCCCCGGGTTGTGGATTTCCCCCACCACCTACCAGCGCTACGTCGCTGATGGTATGGTGTGGACTTCTGAAGGGGCGTGTGGAGATCAGCGAGGCATCGGGACCGAGCTTCCCGGCAACAGAGTGGATCTTCGTGGTCTCCAGCGCTTCGTGCAGCGATAAAGGTGGTAGTATGGAAGAAAGCCGCTTGGCAAGCATGGTCTTACCGGCTCCCGGCGGGCCGATCATGATCACGTTATGCCCCCCGGCCGCCGCTATTTCCATCGCTCTTTTTATGTTATCCTGCCCCTGTACATTGGAAAAATCGACGTCATAATTATTCAATTGCGACATAAACACATCGCGGGTATCTACTTCCAAAGGAGTAATAGAAAGGCTTCCTTCAAAGAAATCTACGGCTTCTTTCATGTTTTCCACTCCTATTACGTCCAAATCGTTCACAATGGCTGCTTCACGGGCATTTTCTTTCGGCAAGATGAATCCTTTGAATTGATTTTTCCGTGCTTCTATGGCGATAGGTAACACGCCTTTGATAGGCCTGAGCGCGCCATCCAGGGATAACTCGCCCATGATCACGTAATCTTTTAAGACCTCACTCTCCAGCTGGCCGGAAGCCTGTAGTACGCTCAGTGCAATTGGGAGGTCATAAGCGCTGCCTTCTTTCTTGATATCGGCAGGGGCAAGGTTGACCACCACCTTTTGTCGTGGCATACGATACCCATAATGCTTCATGGTGGACTCTACCCGGTGTGCACTTTCTTTTACGGCGCTGTCCGGCAGGCCACTCATCCAAAACTTTGTACCCTGGACCACGGTGACTTCCACAGTGATGATCCTGGCGTCTACACCAAACACGGCTGCACCATAATTTTTTGCAACCATTAACGTGTAAGCTTTTCTATCAGCAAGATGAGTATGTGAATTATTTTAATGTGGATTTCCTGTATCCTGTCGGCATGACCATAGTGAGGTACACAGATCTCCACGTCGGCCATTCCTGCCATTTTTCCGCCCCCGTTTCCGGTGAGTAGTACTACTTTAGCTCCTTTATTTTTGGCCTCTTTTATGGCGTGGATGATATTTGTAGAATTACCACTTGTGCTGATGGCGAGTATTACGTCCTTCCCAGAGGCTACCGCTTTGATAAATCTTGAAAACACGAATTCAAAGCCAAAATCATTTCCTACACAAGAAAGGTAACTGGCATCAGAGATCGCTAAGGCCGGCAGTGGGTTCCTGTCTTCACGATAGCGGCCGGTAAGTTCTTCGGCAAAGTGCATGGCATCGCAGTGCGAACCCCCGTTGCCACAAGAAATAGCTTTACCCCCGTTTTTGATGCTATTGGCAAAGAGCTGGGCGGCTTCTTCTACTTTAAGGAGGTTGTGGCCGTCGGCCAAAAATGCTTCCAATACATCGAAAGCCTGCAGGAGTTCCTGCTTGATCAGTTGTCGGTTATCCATAAATGAAAATCAATCGGTGGCGGCATTGCCTGGCGCCGGGGTGTTTTTGGTGAACGTATCGCCTTTAGTAGCTTCCTGTAGGTCAAACATTTTGGCTTTGAAGGAGTTCGCCTCATGTTCTAAACGCTCTACTTCTTTTTTGGTCTGGCGGTTAGCCATGGTGACCATCACAATATTTACGATGAACAGCACCAATCCTAACACAGCAGCATAGATCATCCAATCCATCCTGTCTCTAAGCCACAATAGGAACTCGAAATCTTCAGACCGGTAGTTTGTGTATATGGCAGTGATCAAGAGCCCGAAGTGAAAAAGAAAATAAATGAAATAGAATATCGACTTAGGTTTCTTCATGTGATGCGTTCAAGTATATGCTCTAAGTAGCACTATCGCAACTAAATCTACAAAAATTAATCAAGTATTCTGCATAGCGCTCAATTTTTTGTAAAGTCCGCCACTTTGCAGTAATTGTTGGTGGGTGCCGCGTTCCAGCACTTCCCCATTTTGGATAACAATGATCTCATCTGCATGCTGTATAGTGCTCAGCCTGTGGGCGATGACGATAGAAGTCCTGTTTTGCATGAGGTTTGCCAGCGCCTGTTGTACCAGCATTTCGGACTCCGAGTCCAGTGCCGAGGTGGCTTCGTCCAGCAAGAGGATGGGAGGATTCTTCATGATCGCCCTCGCGATACTGATCCGCTGGCGCTGCCCCCCTGAAAGTTTCATGCCCCGGTCGCCGATATTCGTGTGGTAGCCTTCCTCCAGCTCAGAAATAAAATCATGGGCATTGGCGATCTTTGCCGCTTGGATCACATCTTCTTCACGGGCATGGTCTAATCCAAAAGCGATATTGTTGAAAATGGTATCGTTAAATAGGATAGACTCTTGGGTGACAATCCCCATGAGCTGCCGCACGGAATCCACCTGGCAGTCCTTTAAGGGCTGACCGTCAATTTTAATGGTGCCCTCGGTAGGATCATAGAATCTCGGAATTAGGTCTACCAACGTAGATTTACCCCCACCCGAAGGTCCGACCAGCGCCACCGTGGTCCCTTTCCGGATGTTGAGGTCTATGTTTTTCAATACAGGTTCTTTATCATAAGAAAAAGATACCTGCTCAAATACAATACTTTGATTAAAATTTTCCAGCCGCATCGCTCCCGCTCGGTCCTGTATGGCCGGTACGGCATCTATTACGGCAAAGATCCTTTCACCAGAAGCAATTCCCTTCTGTACCCCCGATAGTCCTTGTGAAAAGGCTTTTGCCGGGGAAATGATCTGTGAAAAGATGGCCAAATACGCAATAAACTGGCTCGCTGACAGCGATGTTTCTTCATCTAGCACCAGTGATCCGCCATAATAAAGAATGATCGTAATGATCCCCACCCCAAGAAATTCCGATACCGGCGAACCCAGCTCGCGCCGGTAAGAATAGGAAAGATTTACTTTCCGATAATGATCGGTTTCCGCACCTATTTTTTTATTGACATAGTCGCGGGCATTAAAAGCTTTTATGATGCGCATACCTCCTAATGTTTCATCGAGGATATTTACGATCCGCCCGAGCGACTGTTGGCTTTGAATGGCCTTGCGTTTCAGCTTTTTCACGATGTAGCCCAACGCGCCGCCGGCCACAGGTAGAATAAGGATCGTGAAAAGGGTAAGCTTCACAGAGATCGTGAAAAGCAGGATGAAATAGATGATCACCTGCACCGGTTCTCTAAACAAAGCTTTGGGACTGCTAAGTACAGAAACTTCCACTTCTTGGATGTCATTCGTGATCCGCGACATGAGGTCGCCTTTGCGCTCATTGGTAAAAAAACCGAGATGCATACGAGATACATTTTTATAGATGGCCATCCGGAGGTATTTGATGGCGTCTAGCCGTATCCTGGCACTGATCACGGCGGCCAAATACCTAAAAACATTGGTGAGAAAAACAGAAGCCAGTACTACAATACACACAAAGACCAGGGCCTGCTTTTGCCCGCTCTGTGCAATGATCGTCGTGAAATAATAGTTAAAGTAATCCCCGAGGTAGTCCAGGCTGATCTCAAATTCGGTGGGTTTTTCAAAAACCTTATCGGGAGTTAATTTGAAAAGTACATTGAGCAGCGGGATGAGCATGGCGAGATTGAACGCGCTGAAGATCACACTCAAGATAATGAAAATAGCGTACTGCGGAACCAGGATGTTGAGTCTGCGTGCGTACCCAAAAATCCGAAAAAATGTTTGCATAAATACTAAGCTTGCAAGTTAGCTTGTTTCCTTTTAAAACTCATGTAAGCGTTGGGGAATATTCCAACGCAATACCAGCGAGGTGAAATTCGTCTCCTCCGAAAGGCCCGGGAGCGCGCTGTCCAATCTCCGGTAGATATGTTTAAGATCGATGAAAAAATTATGTCTCCACTGGTAAGAAACCGTGACATCCCCGAATAAAAGATCATTTTCCACGCCTTGCGCGATCTCGTTGCCAAAGTCCATTTCTCGTGTTTCACTATTGAGCAAGATATTCGCCCCCCAGTTGGAGTCCGTAGTATCAGCTCCATAATTTGCGTAAACCAGCTTAGCGGTGACGTTTAACCGGTCCAACGGCTGGTACCTGGCAATGCCTACAAATTCCCTGAAATTAGCTCCCAGCGGATGTGCCAAGGGCTGACGGTAATTCGAATAGCTGCCCAGCGGCGTATTATGAGTATAGGTATAAGGACGGGAGACGTTCACTTCGCCTTGCAGATCCAAGTTTTTGATCCCAAAAGCATCGATGTATTCGCCACCCACTTGCACCGCCCACTTATTGCCCCACCAGCCGGTACCTTCACGCAGGTTATCCAATAAAAATTCGTCAAATACCAATTGCCCATACAGTGAGAAACCTTTTGTGACCAACCATTTAATATCCGTTCCCAAAAGTACATTATCGGGGCTCCCATTTTGCTGCTCTACCGCCCGGTAAAAGATCACCGGGTTCAAATACCTAAGCTCAAACCCGCCGTTGTTAGACACGCTATCATCGTTGTTAAAGATAACAGCTTCAAAAAGCCCTACATTCACCTTTTTACCGATGTTGATGCTGAGATGATGCAACGCCATGTATTTGTCCGGGTATCGTGAGCTGCCGCTAAGCCCCCCGGAACTCCCAAATACATCTGCCGTCATTTCCGTAAAAAGGCTAGTATAATTGAATTTCCACACCTTGGCGTTCAACTTTAAGAATAAATATGCCGGTGAAAAATCAGAAAGTATCATTGAGCGGTGCCCGTTACCTACCGTAAAGCGGTCATGCCCGAACTGGAAGTTAATGTGTTCCGTGGCGTTAAAACTCACATATCCCCTGGCGGTAAAAAAGTCTACCCCATTCTCTTCATACCCTTTCCAAAAACCTTCATGCGGAACAACGAGGTTAGTTTCACGGCGCTGACGTACGTAAAGAGGATTCACCAGCTGGTTTTCGGCCAAGAAGGAATAAAATCCTACCTTGTTATCGATCATGCCACGCAGCTCTACTCCCCGGGAGTTGATAAACATATTGGCGTCATCAGCACTCTCACTGCCCACGGAAAGATGCAAGACAGGGTTTACATGGAGGTCCAAATCCTTGGTAATGACATGAAAAAGGTCTGACTTCACTTTGTAAAGACTGTTGAAAACAGGTTTTTTCGACGTGTTTTCATCACGGCCGGACCATTCCCAGTTGTCATTCCTTAAATATTGAAGATTGAACCGGTCTTGGCGTGATAGAGTCATGCCCGTATCGATCGAATCTGCGAATTGGGCGATCCACTGGCGGGGATAGGCTTTCCAAGAGGTATGAAAAAAAGGAGATAGCTGGCCGGACTTGATCTCGTAACGATCAATTAAATGATAATAATCTTCATTTAAAGGAGCATTAGCGCTTTGAGATAACACCGTCAAGGGCAACCCTACTGCCATTAGCACGACCAGGAGCGGCGAAATTACGTTCATGATCGCAAAATAAGCGAAAAAATGTTTAATAAGAGATTTGTGAGTAATTGATTAATCCTTAACTTTGTGCCTCTTTTGGGGAATAGAAAAGGTAAAGACATGAAAAAAGATATCCATCCTGAGTATAAAGAAGTAGTATTTCAAGATACGTCTAGCGATTTTACTTTCCTGACCCGGTCTACAATGACGTCTAAAGATACCATCAAATGGGAAGATGGCAACGAATACCCGTTGATCAAGATCGAGGTGTCCTCGGCTTCTCACCCCTTCTACACCGGTAAAAAACTATTTGTTGATACCGCGGGTAGGGTAGAGAAATTCAATAGGAAGTATAAGAAATAAGCATACCAGGCAAAAAACTGGAGGGTCTTCCATAGTGATATGGCAGACCTTTTTTGTTATGGGCTAGGGGAATAATTACCTTCTTGTAAATCGCCACCTATCCAGGATTTAATGGTCACATCTTGATCCTGTTTTTTAAAGGTATCGTAAACAATGTACGTTAACGCAGGTTCGGAGAACCTGCATATGTCTTAGGCACAGGTTTGGAAAACCTGCACCATACGGGGGCATAAAGGGCGTTATACGACCTACCCCTTAACAAGAGCACTTTTTTGAAAACATCCTTAACTACTCGATAACTTCACTAGCCAAACCGGCTTTAACCAACGAAGTATACCCAATCCGTAATCTTCCGTCAACCATCAACAATTGCATGGTGGAAACCTGGCATGTTTTTTTATTTTTGCAGCCATGCATCTGATTTTGTTCGACGACCCCGGAATTCGTCAGTCTTTATTGCCGTTGGCTTTTACCAGGCCGGTAGCTGGGACTAGGGTAGGGATCCTCACCATAGCGGAAAAATGGGAGCAAAGGTCGAGCCTCCCGGTTTCTTATTTCACCGAGGATTACCTATCGCAAAAATTCTCCTTCCAAGGAGGAGATGAAAACGTGTTCGTCAATGGTGCGGTTTGCCCTACCGATGCCTTGGTCCAAGCGATAGAAAACCTTCCTGCAGGCCAATCCATTGTGTATGAAGGGGTTATTATCGCCGGACGAATGAAATCAAAAAGGCCGGAAGGGCTTAAAGAATTGGCTGCAATTGAATGGCATGAGGACCTTACGATCATTGATGCGTTATGGAAGATATTCAAATGCAACGCCCAAGAGATAAAGGCAGACTTCGAGATGGTTACCAAGGACCGGCAATCTGCCGGTATCAACGATCCACATACGATCGTTTACGGGAAGGAAAACCTATTCATCGAAAAAGGGGCTAGCTTGAGAGCTTGTATCATTAATGCAGAAAAGGGGCCGGTATACATCGGCAGAAATGCGAGGGTCCTGGAAGGAGCGATCGTTAGCGGTGCCTTTGCCTTGGGAGAATCATCCGTGGTGAGCATAGGCGCCAAAATAAGGGGGGATTCCACCGTAGGACCTTTTTCCAAGGTAGGCGGGGAGGTCGGTAATTCCGTGATCTTTGGGTATTCTAACAAAGGGCACGATGGTTACCTGGGGAATTCAGTCGTAGGAGAATGGTGTAACTTAGGCGCGGACACTAACACTTCCAATCTGAAAAATGATTATGGCCCGGTAAAGTTGTGGAGCTATCGCGATGAAGGGTTTAAGAAGACCAGCGAAACGTTTTTCGGCACGGTCATGGGAGATCATTCTAAATGTGGGATCAATACAATGTTCAACACGGGTACGATCATCGGGGTCTCGGCTAATATTTTCGGTGCAGGTTTTCCTAGGAATTTTGTTCCTTCATTCTCCTGGGGAGGCGCCGGCGGGCTTACCACCTACCAATTCAAAAAAGCAACGGAGGTCGCAGAACGGGTAATGAAAAGGAGAGGGGTCCCGTTTACTGAAGAAGATAGGTTTATCCTGCTGGAAGTATTTGATCGTACTGGCAAATACCGTAACTGGGAAGGAGAGGAAGTATGAGATTTAAAGATATAGGAGGCCTACAGGAGGTAAAAGACAAGTTAATCGCCTCGGTAAAAAATGATCATGTAGCCCATGCCCAGCTTTTCTTAGGGCGGCCGGGCAGCCCTAACTTACCTATGGCTTTGGCCTTTGCCACTTATCTCAATTGTGAGCAGCCGGTAGGCGATGATTCATGCGGGGTTTGCCCTTCCTGTGTGAAGAACGCTAAATACATTCATCCGGACCTCCATTTTGTTTTCCCTGT
Organism: Fulvivirga sp.; assembly: GCA_028280565.1. GTDB lineage: Bacteria > Bacteroidota > Bacteroidia > Cytophagales > Cyclobacteriaceae > Fulvivirga. The sequence goes on along the minus strand of JANQLQ010000303.1, from coordinate 5,460 downwards.
AAGTCCTACGAAGAATATCACCGGCAAAGACGTGATTTCCACGAATTTTCTCAAAGAATGGCGGGAATTCCTGGGGGCATCGCCTTATGGCGCCCTCCCGCAGTGGGCGAGTTATTATGGGGGAGAAGATAAGGAAGCCAATATTTCAAAAGAGGAAAGCCGGCAAATTATCAAAAACCTATCGCTGAAGGCATTCGAGGGCAAGTATAAAGTAATGATCATTTGGCTGCCCGAGTATATGCATCCTTCTGCCGCTAATGGGATCCTTAAGATATTAGAAGAGCCCCCCGAAAGGACGATCTTCCTCTTGGTCTCCAATAACTCAGAGCGATTATTGGCCACTATCCTTTCCCGGACCCAAATCATTACCATCCCAAACTTTTCTGACCAGGAGCTAGCGCACATTTTAAAAGACCAACATCACCTGCAAGATGACCAGGCTCGCCAGTTTGCACATTTAGCCGATGGTGACCTCAATGCCGCTATTCGGTTAATGAATAACGTGGAAGAAAGCGGTCATCAACTTTTCGCAGATTGGATGCGGGATTGTTTTAAACGCGATTTTACATCGCTGGCCAGGCGGTCGGACGAATTCCACGGGATGAACAAGGTGGCTCAAAAAAGCCTGTTGCTCTATGCGATGAACATGATGCGTGAATCACTCATAAGCCAGTTTGTACCCAGCCTTAAGCGTGTCGATGGCCAGGAAGCTACGTTTATAGAGAACTTCAGCAAAGTAATGAACGAAAATAAGGTAAGCGCCATCACCCAACTTTTAGGTGAAGCCCATTTTCACTTGGAGCGTAATGCAGGTGCCCGGATGGTTTTCTTGGACCTTTCTTTACAAATAGCCGCAATTATCAAATGATGGATACCATTAAGATAGGCACAAGGGGAAGTAAGCTGGCCCTATGGCAGGCGCATTATGTGGCGGATCAATTAAAAAAAGCCGGTGTACAGACGCAGATTGTAACCATTGAAACGCGCGGTGATAAAGTATTGGATGTTTCCATCGCTAAAATAGGCAGTAAAGGAGTCTTTACGGAAGAGATAGAGGAACAACTTGCCCACGGTACGATAGATATTGCCGTTCATAGCGCCAAAGATATGCAGTCGGAGCTTCCTAGCGGGTTTGAGCTGGTCGCTTTCACGGAAAGGGAAAAGGTGAATGATGTGTTGGTCAGTGAAAAAGACACACTGGACCTAGGGGATAAGAACATTTGCATCGGGACCTCCTCCACGCGCAGGGTAGCCATGCTAAAGCATTTGTACCCCCACATCCGGACCACCGAGGTGCGCGGTAACTTACAGACACGGATCACCAAGATGAAAGATGGGGCTTGTGATGCGCTCATGTTAGCTTATGCCGGTATGTACCGGATGGGATATGGTGAAATGATCGTAGAAGAGCTGGATATTAAAACGTTCACCCCGGCCGTAGGGCAGGGGAGTGTGGCCGTAGAATGTTCAACGAGTTTACCATATGAGAAAAAGAACATGGTGAGAAAGGCGGTTAACCATGAAAGAACGGAGACCCGGTTAAAATGTGAGCGTGCATTCTTACGCTACTTACAGGGAGGTTGCAGTATCCCGGTATTTGCCCTGGCACAACTGGAAAAAGACCACCTCCGGATCGAAGGAGGCATCATAAGCTTGGATGGCAAACGAGTGGTGCGTGAACAGCGGACCGCACCGTTAGAAGAAGCCGAGCCACTTGGGGAGGACCTGGCCAAAGCCGTACTGGATGCCGGTGGTGATACCATATTAAAAGAAATCAAAAACACGCTTTAACATAAAAACCGATGAATAAACTACTTACCCTGGCGATATTAGCCGTATTGGCCAGCGCATGTGCTACAGACAAGGACTACTTGGTGACTATCAAGACTGAACATGGCAATATGAAGGCCATTTTATACGATGAAACCCCTAAACATAAAGAAAACTTCCTAAAACTCGCCCGTGAGGGGTTTTATGATAGTACATTGTTTCACCGGGTGATCAAAGAATTTATGATCCAAGGGGGTGACCCTAATTCCAAGAATTCCACGCCGGGATCGCCCCTAGGGAACGGTGGGCCGGGATATACGGTGCCGGCAGAGTTCAACAAAGATCTTTTTCATGTAAAAGGGGCGCTATCGGCAGCGCGCCAATCCGATCGGGTCAACCCTGATCGTGAGTCTAGTGGAAGCCAATTCTATATTGTTCAAGGCAAAAAATGGACAAAAAATGAGCTGTTGACCGACGAAAATAAGCTGAACCAGGCCGTTCAGCAGTTGGTAAGTCGTAGTGACCAAGACTCTGTACGGCAAATGCTGATGAATATTTACCAGCAAGAGGGCCCCGAAGCTTACGGAAAAAAGATCATCGAAATGAAAGACTATGTAGCCCGCATTATGCAGGTGAATGTAGACAAAACCATGGCTGCTGAACGCATTGAGGCATACACCAGCACGGGTGGAGCCCCGCATTTGGATGATGCCTATACCGTTTTCGGCAAAGTTGTAGAAGGACTGGAGGTGATCGACAAAATTGCGGATCAGCCTACCAATAGAAGGGACCGGCCGAATGAAAATATCGTGATGACGATGGAAGTGGAAGAACTCCCCAAAAAGCAGATCACCAAGCTTTACGGGTACGAGTATCCCGACGAGGAGTAATTGACCATTTTGAAATTCCCTGTTCCTACTTTGAAATTCCTAGTTTCAAACTACAAACAGGGAGGTAGGAAACAATAACTACAACACTCATGAAGGTATTGATCACAGGTGCTAATGGTTTGCTGGGGCAAAAACTAGTGGATCTACTAAGACGCCAGTCCAATACGCAAGTGATCGCCACTGCACGCGGCGCTAATCGTCTACCTTCCGAATGGGATAATTATGCCTATGATGAAATGGACATCACGAATGCCCGCCAGGTGGCAAGTGTGATCGAAAATCATCGTCCATCCGTGATCATTCATGCCGCAGCTATGACCCAGGTGGATGATTGTGAGCTGAATAGGGAAAAGTGCTGGAGGCACAATGTGACTGCTACGGGTTACCTATTGCAAGCAGCTAAGGACATAGAGGCCCATTTTGTCTTTGTGTCGTCGGATTTTGTCTTCGACGGCAGCTATGGGCCTTTAAATGAAGAGGCCCAACCCAGTCCTGTTAATTACTATGGTGAGTCCAAGTTAGCTGCGGAAAATCTTGTAAAACAAAGCCTTGTGTCATCGGCAATTGTGCGCACCGTGTTAGTCTATGGTGTGAGCCATGACATGAGCCGTTCTAACATTGTACTATGGGTGAAAAAAAGCCTGGAGGCGGGGCAGTCCATTCGTGTCGTTACCGATCAATGGCGCACGCCCACGTTAGCAGAAGATTTGGCCATGGGGTGTTGGCTTGTAGCCAAGAACAAGGCTAAGGGCACTTATCATATCAGCGGGGAAGAAATGTTCACCCCGTATGAAATGGCCATGACCACGGCCGACTTTTTTGATTTGGATAGATCTTTGATCCATAAAACAGATGCTTCTCAATTTTCTCAGCCGGGCAAACGTCCTGCAAAGACAGGATTTATCATACAAAAATCAAAAACAGGACTGGGCTACCAGCCTCATACGCTGTGGGAAGGTTTGGAGATCATGAAAGCGCAAATATAACCGTAAGGCTACCCCGGGCTGGGTCCATGGACGGCTACATCACAGGTAAAATTTGAAATCGCGCAGGTGGGTAACTTGAACCATAGTACTGCTGACCAGCTAATATAATGGCCTTTTTAATCAGTGTAGATTAAAAATTAACAAATTGATAATGAAATAATTAGCCCTGGGGTCTGCTAAAATGTTTTAGTTGGTACACTAAAAATTAGCTGACGTGAGCATTTCTCCTAACCCTGGTAACCAAGAGTTTATCCTTTCTCTCAAGGAGGGCCGGGAGGAGGCCTTTAGGGCATTGTACCGGCAGTATCAAGGCAAGCTGTTTCGTTACTGTTTCCGTTTTGTTAAATCAAAGGATCTTGCGGACGACCTGGTCCAAACTATTTTTGTGAAGATATGGACTAAGCGTAAGACCTTGGTAGCCGGGCATTCGTTTGACGCTTTTCTATTTAGAGTAGCCAAGAATGTTATTTTTGATTATTTCCGTGGCCACGCGGCGGAAAGCTCCTTTGTAGAGACGCTTTATGAACGTATCCAATGGGTGCATAATCACCCGGAAGAGCAAATTTTGTACAATGACCTGCAAAATGTAGTTCGTGAAGTTGTGGACCAACTGCCGGAGCAGCGCCGGAAAATATTCCGAATGAGCAGGGAACAAGGCATGTCCTATGATGAAATTGCCAAAAGCCTTTCAATTTCTCCCAATACCGTAAAAGAACAAGTAGCCCGCGCACTGCGTTTTATCCGAGAACAATTGGTGGTGCAGGCCGATCTTTCCTTAGTATTGGTTTGGGCGGTGGTTTATTGATACTTCCAATCCTCGGAAGTGTTTGCCTAGTTTAGAGTTTTAGCGAGTGTCTGAATTTTGAGGAATGTTTTTGCATACCACGAAACCACATGGCTCCCCATGGCCTCCTCACCTATGGCCCTATGGCGCGGGTTTTCCAAACCCGTGCCCAGGTATATACAGGTTCTCCGAACCTGCTATTGCCAGCATATTTAGACGTGTTTCCCGCTTCGATCACAGTTTTCGTTAGATACCCGCATTACAAATGCTGACGTGAGTGCCCTGTAGTACTCAATGGGTCCGCGTTACAAACGCGGACCAGTTTTAGTTTTATATTTTTTCTTTCTCTTTTTTAAACATCGTCATTCCTTGCAGCCTTAGCGTAGGGGATGCGCGTGATCAGGAATCTGCGAAGTCGCAAAACGAAAACCTAGTACACTTACAAAAAGAACGGTCACATTTAACGACCCAGCAGACCCCGGCGCTCGCTCGGACTCCCACACTGCCACCGGCCGGGATGACGATCCTTTTTTATTCTTAGTTTTACCTCCCCAAGGAAAACAGTGACCGATGTTAAGCCAACCCAATCATTTTTTTTAAATGTTTACTTTACCTATGACATACTTTTGTTTTGTCGTCATCGCGAACCCAGCGTGTTGGCTTCGGCAAGGCGTGAAGCGATCCCCTGCTCGTGGAACGATAACAAGGTCCATGCGGTGTATCTCTTGGAGGGGATGGCTTCGTAGCTCTTGCACTGGCATCGCCAGCCTGCTAATGACGTATTTTGTGGTATTTTGCTGTTTTTGGATATAACCTTCCTGGCTAGGCGCAGGGGTACGCCTTGCATCGGAACCTTGCGATAAATAACTTAGTCCCGTGCTGGGGAGGGAGCTTAGCTGGAAAGACTGCTAAACGGACATTTCGACTAAATGCGAAAGTACCAAACATGGTGGCTCTATCCTCCCCGACCATACTACCTTGCAGGCAAGATGCACTATACTCCGCGCCGGCCATGATGCACAGGCTTTGG
>JANQLQ010000278.1 GCA_028280565.1 Fulvivirga sp. | reverse complement strand
CGTGATTTTGTGGTCCTAAGCCCAGTTTTCATTTTCTTTTGCGCGCCCAAAAGAAAACGAAACAAAAGAAAAGGGCGCCAGGAACCAAGCCCATTTTCCCCGCTAAACGCGCTGCCCAGCCCCTATAGGCCGCTTGCGCACAGGCCTCAAATGTGCCGTGCTGTTCCTGGATGTCTCCCCTACATACGCCCCTTGAATTTTAAATGATGCCCTTCCTTTCACCTAGTGCGTATTTAGCGCAGCGTAATGCGTACTTATCGAGGCCATAGGATTTGCAATCCGGGCGTTCTCGTTTGTGTCCTATGATTATATAATTCAATTGATCAAATTCACTTCTTGCCTAAGTTTTTCCATTCTCCACTATTTTCCTGATTTCATATTCCAGGTTCCTGGTTTTCTCACAAATCTGGACTCGATTAAAAAATGACCGTCATTCCGCGCCGGTGGTTGTGAGAGGGCTCATTGCGAGAGCCGGAATCTGCTCTGTCGTAAAACGTAAGCTACTCCCCGGTTTAGAGACTGTGAAAGTATTCAAAACCTCATTTTAAGGCTAGGTAGCTTAGTAGGCTACATTGGTTTCAAATCGAACTGTCTTCACACTTTTTCACAATTCGTCAAGCTTGAGGTTTCCTACTCTAAGAAATAGCCGTTTAAGAAGAATAGGGATTTTTTTGGAGAAAAATTGATTTTTAAACCACCTCCATTTAAAGTGTAACGGCAATGCCTAAAGACACTGCCGTTTCCTTTTCCAATGTTAAACCTCAAATTCTAAAACATAGAAACCTTAAATCTTATTATTGATCAGCTTCCCGCTACCGGGTGCACCTGGGGACGCTCGAAAGTAGCTTCTTCCAAGGCTTCCCTGTGATCCGGGTGAGCAATGTCAATTAATAGCTTTCTTCTTTGTTTCAAGGATTTGCCATAAAGATTAGCTATACCCCATTCAGTTACCACGTAGTGAACGTGCGCTCGTGTGGTAACTACACCGGCGCCTTCTTTGAGGCTAGGTACTATCCTTGATTCGCCCCTGCGTGTGACAGAAGGCAGGGCTATGATAGCTTTACCTCCCGGGGATAAGGACGCTCCACGGATAAAGTCCATTTGACCCCCTACGCCAGAATACATATAATGGCCTATGGAGTCGGCACATATTTGCCCGGTCAAGTCGATCTCTATGGCACTGTTAATGGCAGTCACTTTGGGGTTTTTCCTGATCACCGCTGTATCGTTTACATAGGAGCAGTCCAGCATTACCACTACAGGATTGTCATCCATGAAATCGTATAACTTTTTGGTACCCACCGCAAAAGTAGCGGTCAGTTTACCCGGATGTTTCTTTTTCATGGATCCGTTGATCACTCCTTTTTCTACCAATGGCAGTATACCATCGGAAAACATTTCCGTGTGGATGCCTAAGTTCTTATGACCCCCGAGGTAGCTTAAAACCGCATTGGGGATAGCACCTATCCCCATTTGGAGGGTTGCGCCATCTTCCACCAATTCTACCACGTTTTTCCCTATCGCTTGCTCTACTTCGCTAATATTAGCGATATGTGCTTCATGGATAGGAGCGTCTTCTTCGATGAAGTGGTCTATGTTGCTAATGTGGATAATGCCTTCTCCGTGTGTTCGTGGCATATGGCTGTTAATTTGAGCCACCACGGTTTTAGCTTCTTGTATGGCTGCCAAAGAGGCATCTACGGAAACTCCTAACGAACAATAACCGTGCTTATCGGGGGGCGAAACAGATATCATAGCTACATCAAGATTGATGATCCCACGCCGGAACAAGGAAGGCACCTCGCTAAGGAAAATAGGGATATAGCTTGCGCGTTTTTCCCGTATTGCCTTACGCACATTGGCGCCTATAAAAAAAGCATTTGTGTTAAAAATGCCTTCATACTCAGGGTTCACATAGGGAGCTTCCCCTTCCGTGTGAAGATGGTAGATATTAACATCTTTTAATCCAGGGGCTCTTTCTACCAGGCCATTTACTAAAGCCTGCGGTGCTGCTGCAGCCGTGTGGACAAATACATTATCGCCACTTTTTACGCTCGATAAAACTTCGCTTGCCTTTGACATGATTATGTTTACTAGTTTTTGTCAGTATTAAAATTTATTTTCTCCAATGCCTCAAGTGTTGGATGTAGCTAACAACTCCTTACTTTAAACCGGCTTACAATTTTACATTCCTTATGTTTTAGGACTGTGCCCATATGTGCTAGCCTCTACGCAGCCTGGTGTCGTCGTTTCTACATTCTCAAAATGGGTTCCTTTGAACCCATTTTACTTTTGTTTACGACAAGATTAGAGAAATGTAAGGCACGATGACATGATGAAGATCAGCCTATTAGATGATAGATTATGGTAATATGGGTTTGTAGATATCCTAACCCTTGCAGTTGAAGCGTTGTATTGCTGCCATGGAGTAAAAATTCCCTATGCTATACCAGCAGCCCAGGGCCTTACAGCGAACTAATAAACAATTGTTAATTCATTTAAGAAAAAGACCGGGAGACCAATGCGTTCTTACTTTCCAAAATTCGAAAGGGCTTTTAATTTGATTTCGGTGAGCCGTCTTTTTGTATCTTGGGGGAAATCGCCGTTCATCATCCAATCATAGTAGCTTGGTTCTTTGCGTAGTACATCCACTACTTTTTTCTGCCGGTGCTTCCCAAAGTTAAAAACCGCCTCCCCGCTATGATTAAGCACCATTCTCCCTGCGAGGTCAACGAGGTTAGATGCCGTAAGGTTATGCAGGCTTTCTACGTCATTCGTGATCACCCCGATTTTTTTTCCCAGGTTATCGAGTACATCCTGTCCATCGTACTTATGTACTTGTGCTTTAAGTACTTCGGCGGTAGCTAATGTGTCGGCCTGGGCGCTATGGGCATCCTCCAGCGGTTTGCCGCAATAAAACTTGTACGCCGCCGAAAGTGTACGCTTTTCCATCATATGAAATATCTTCTGTGCGTCTACCACCTTCCTTTTGCTGACATCAAAGTCTACGCTTGCGCGTAAAAACTCTTCTACCAATACCGGGATGTCAAATTTGAGTACATTAAAGCCGGCCAGGTCCGAACCTTCTAAGAATTTGGCCAGGCTTTTCGCTATATTTTTAAAGGTAGGCGCGTCTTTTACATCCTCATCATAAATGCCATGGATCAGGCTACTTTCTACGGGTATGGGAATCGTGGGATTGATTTTGTGGGTTTTTACGATCTCCTCTCCGTTAGGCATAAGTTTAACAACAGAGATCTCAACGATCCTGTCATTGACAATATTTGTGCCGGTTGTTTCTAAGTCAAAAACGGTGAGTGGATTCTTTAAATTAAGTTGCATGGCGGGATATTTTGGAGCAAAGGTTTTAAGTTAAATTAGTTTATGAGGCTTTTTAATTCCTCGAAAGGCAAATGATCAAATGTACCCGAGGTCATCATCAGCAGGTTTTTATCTTTCCAATCCTGGCCTTTGAGGTATTCCATCAGTTTTTCCTTTTGGTTGAATACTGTCAAACTGCGTTCGTCAAAGGCGGTAGCTATATCATCGGCGGATATCGGCGCCAGTCCTTTTCTTTGAACCGTGTCCGGGTTAAAGTATACGATGGGTTTGTAAGAGAACTTCATAGCTCCCTTGTATTCGCTTAAAAAATCTTTCGTAAGACTGCTAAATGTGTGTAATTCCAAGCAAGCTACCAGGTCGCGTTCGGGATATTGCTCTCGCAGTGCCAATGTAGTGGCTTGAACTTTTGACGGGGAGTGGGCATAGTCCTTGTACACGGCAGCGTCGTACTTTTCCGCTATAAGTTCCAGCCGCTTGGAGGCCCCCTCAAAACTCGATATGGCCCGGTAAAATTGATCTTCGCTGATCCCGATCTTTGTGAGCACCTCCAGGGCTCCACTGATGTTTTGCAGGTTGTGCTTTCCGAAGATCTTCAAAGGCACATTGTGTTCGCCGTGTAACAGGTAGGTAACTCCGTGTTCTATAATGTGCGGATGTGTTTTATACCCGGTGGCCACTACATCTGCTCTTTCCTTACCGCCGATCACCGAGGTCATCGCATCTTCTTCATAATATACCAGGCACCCTGCCTTTGGGGTAGCGTCGGCAAAGATCTCAAATTGCTTTACGTACTCATCCTCCGAAGGAAACACGTTCACATGATCCCACGCCACTCCCGAGATCAGGCCTAGGTGGTGATTATACCTTAAAAATTTAGGGGTGGGATCCAGCGGAGAAGATAAGTATTCATCACCTTCTATAATGATCATAGGCGCGTCTGAAAGTTTTACCATGGTTTCAAACCCACGGATCGAGGCGCCTACCACATAATCAAATTGCCGGTCAAAGTAATTCAAAACGTGCATGATCATAGCCGTGATCGTAGTTTTACCATGACTTCCAGCTATAACCACCCGCTGCTTATCTAATGACCGTTCGTAAATAAATTCCGGGAAGGAATAAATAGCCAGTCCAAGTTCTTGGGCTCTTTTTAGTTCGGGGTTATCCTTCCGGGCGTGCATCCCGATGATGACCGCATCCAGGTCTTTATGTATCCTGTCCGTATCCCAGCCTTCTGTGGCAGGCAAAAGCCCGCGTGCCTCCAATCTCGAACGCGAGGGTTCAAAAATCTCGTCGTCAGAACCTGTAACTGTATGACCTTTACCGCTTAATTCAAGTGCCAGGTTATGCATTACACTCCCTCCAATGGCAATAAAATGAATCTGCTCGGGCTTACTCTTCATAAATGTTTAGCTTGAGCGCCAAAAATACTATAAAAAACATAAAATTTTATTTAGAACATTAATGTTGGCATCTTTGTGGATAACTAGATTTTTTGTGGGTGGATCCAAAACTTTTCCACAATTGGATAACACGGTAAATCACGCGCATGTGGACAAATATGGGAGGTGACCTAATTTTTTTACCATGGATTCCAGTAGGAATATTTTCTGTAAACATTGGTCGCAACATGCTTGTTTACACCGGATTTCCAAGTGCACTTTTTTCTTTTTAGGTTTGAAAATCAAACGGATAATACAACCAGTTAGCGAGTAAATGGAAAACAAATCTTCATCACTTAGAGTAGGGCATAAGTCGAGTAGATTGAGTAAGGATGTGAGTGAAGGACTGGGAAAATTGCCTCCCCAGGCGATTGATTTGGAAGAGTCGGTGTTGGGTGCATTAATGTTGGAAAAAGACGCTTTATCCACAGTCATCGACATATTAAAACCCGAAAGCTTTTATAAAGATCCGCATCAAGAGATCTACAGGGCGATAGTGGAGTTATTTAATAACTCGGAGCCTGTAGATATGCGTACCGTGGCTAACCAACTGCGCAAAAATGGCACCCTCGAGTTTGCCGGGGGCGCTTACTACATTGCCGAGCTTACTTCTAAGGTGAGTTCAGCGGCTAACGTTGAGTACCATGCGCGTATTGTTACGGAAATGGCCATTAAGCGTGAGCTCATCCGGGTAGCTTCAGAGATCCAGCAGGATGCCTACGAGGATACCACGGACGTGTTCCAGCTTTTAGACAAGACGGAGTCATCTCTTTTCGAAATATCGGAAGCGAACATCCGTAAGAATTATGATAACATGCGGTCCTTGATGGCACAAGCGATCCACGAACTCGAGGAGCGCAAAAACCATAAGGATGGACTCACGGGCATTGCCAGTGGCTTCACAGCGTTAGACCGCGTGACCTCTGGCTGGCAAAAATCAGACTTGGTGATCATAGCCGCGCGGCCCGGTATGGGTAAAACGGCTTTTGTAGTGTCTGCTCTTCGTAATGCGGCAGTGGACTTTAACCATGCCGTAGCTATTTTCTCGTTGGAGATGTCGTCCGTACAGTTGGTCAACCGGCTAATTTCTGCCGAGGCAGAGCTGGAGAGTGAAAAAATTAAAAAAGGTAACCTCGCCGAGTACGAGTGGCAACAGCTTATCCACAAAACGAACAGGCTGAGTAATGCTCCTATTTTTATCGACGATACCCCGGCATTGACCATTTTGGAGCTGCGGGCCAAATGCAGGAGGTTAAAAGCACAACATAATGTACAGCTCATCGTCATTGACTACTTGCAGTTAATGACGGGAGATTCCTCTAAAGGAGGGGGAAATCGTGAACAGGAAATTGCTTCGATCTCGAGGGCGCTCAAAGGAATAGCGAAAGAGTTAGAAGTGCCGGTGATCGCCCTCTCCCAGTTGAGCCGTGCGGTAGAAACCCGTGGAGGTGACAAACGGCCACAGCTTTCGGACTTGAGGGAGTCAGGTTCCATCGAACAAGATGCGGATATGGTGATGTTCCTTTACCGGCCAGAGTATTACGGGATCACGGAAGATGAAAGCGGCATGCCTACCCAAGGTGTGGGTGAAGTGATCATCGCGAAGCATAGAAACGGGTCACTGGAAAATGTTCCGTTGAAATTCATCGGTAAGTTTACCAAATTTTCCGACCTGGATACCCCGGGATTTTCTAGCGAATTCCCTTCCGGTGGCGGTATTCCCCCAGAGTTTGGTGATTCCGGGACCATAACGGTGGGCAGTAAGCTTAATGACGGATCGGCGTTGGATGATGACCTGCCGCCTTCCCCGGGTTTTGGACATTCACCGCCCGGCGATGATGACGAAGACGCACCTTTTTAGAACCTGCCCGGGCGTAAGTAACGGGGTATGTTTTAGTCTTTCCTGACAAATCTGGGTTCGCCCGGGTGGGATGTATTGTTAATTGTTTAACTTCCCACTCATGAAAGCACTAGTACTCACCCAGCCCGGTAAGATCGAGATTTCCGAGGTCTCAAATCCCGGTATTACCCAAGATCAGGTCTTAATAAAAATGAAAGCCGTGGCGCTCAATAAGCGTGATCAATTCATTCGAGAAGGAAAATACCCGAACATCCAGCTAGGGACGGTCTTGGGCTCTGATGGAGTAGGGGAGATCATAGAAATAGGGAAAGAGGTGGATCCCGGATGGATGGGGCGGCATGTGATTGTAAATCCTAATTTGAATTGGGGCGACGATGACCAGGTGCAATCCAGGGAATATTCCATCTTAGGAATGCCCACGAATGGCACTATGGCAGAATACTTGGCAGTAGATGTGGATCGGGTGCAACCGGTGCCTGCGCACCTGGATACTACCAAGGCCGCTGCGATCCCTTTGGCAGGCCTTACGGCATACCGTGCGTGCTTTCATCATGGAAAAATTTCCAAGGGGGTCAATGTGCTCATCTCCGGTTTTGGTGGAGGTGTAGCGCAGTTTGCTTTTCAATTTGCCCTGGCGGCCGGCGCAAATGTTTTTATCACCTCCAGCAGCCAGGAAAAGATCGATAAGGCGATAGCGCTCGGCGCTGCCGGTGGATTTAACTATAACGAACCCGCTTGGCACAAAAACCTTTGGCAAACCAAAGGAGGTTTCGACGTGGTGATCGATAGCGCCGGCGGGGACCAAATCAATAACTTCATCAAGATCATGCGGCCCGCCGGGCGGATCGTTTTCTTCGGGGCTACAAATGGGCTGCCGAAGTCATTGGACCTCTACCGGATGTTCTGGAATCAAATCACCCTGCAAGGCTCTACCATGGGCAGCGACCGGGAGTTCGAGGATATGCTTGCTTTTATGACCCAACATAAGATCGAACCTCTCGTGGATTCGGTGCGCCCTTTTGGTGAGATCGTTTCTGCTTTTGATGATATTGCTTTAAGTACGAAACTGGGTAAATTGGTCGTAGAGATATGATCGCCGCGTTTTAGGTTAAGGTACTATGATCTTGGAGAACACGATTGGGTACGTTTCAATTAAACCACTTTCTCTTTAACTTCTACTGCTGCTTTAAGCCGTTGCTTAAAATCCGTTAGGGCATTCATAAAGTAAATGAAAGCGTCGTATCCCGGGGTCATACGGGATGGGTGAAAGCGTTTTTTGGTTTACTGGGAGTAAAGGTAGGAGGAGGTGGGGGCTGGGGGTGTATTGTTAGGTACATGGAGTGATCCTGAGCCTGTGGGGGAACTGTCATCTTCTTTTTAGGTTGCAGGTAGTGTTAAGTTAAAGCTCAAATGACGTACCGGGTGCAGGATGAGTAGGTTTGAGGTATTGGAAGGTTCTCGATCAGTGGGCAATCGGCAAAAGGGCAGTAGGCAAAAAAATATAGGGTTGCCGATTGCCCTTTGTCAACTGCTGACTTTAAGAACGGGATTGGAAAAAATAGCTGACCGTCCAATTATACTTCACTTAGTGGTAGGAGGTTTTTGTGGGTGGAATGGTTTGAGAAGGTGTTCGTTCTGCCTAGCAGGTTCAGAGAACCTGTACATGGGTAGGCACGGGTTTGGAAAACCCGCGCCAGTTGCGCAGTTGCAAACTTGTGCAAGTTGATTTGGTAAGCCCTGCTAATTGGGCCGGGGGTTATTTCGGCGCCTGTTAAAATGGGGGGGGATTTTATATTAATACGAGATATGACGATCTTTTATTTCTTGGTGGATGTCTGCTATGGTCACTAGTAGTCCTGTTTCTTCTACGTCGCCGAAATCTTGATTCCGGGCTGTACCGAATGTGACCATGGTAGAGGATAGATTCATATAGATGTTGATCAGCGGGGGTATCCATTCGCCACGTTCTTTCAAAAGTTTATGCAGCAGTTTGAAGCCTTTGGAGTAAGGTGTGTTTTCCCCAAAGTGTTTTGTGAATAAGGTATTATCGAACCCGGAAAAGAGGTGGGGTTTGGGTTGGCAAAGGTCAGGCCGGTGGGGGAAGTAATGGGCCATGAAGGAGAGTAAAATGTCACGCGCTTCTTTATTGTAATTGTTGTACATCGTAATTTTCCCGAAAAAATATTTGGTTTCAGGGTAGTTTAATACCAAGGTGCCCAGGCCATCCCAAATATTCATTAAGGCGAAAACACCTTTGCGAGGGTTGTTAGCAGGCTGGTAATTCGGTTGTACCCACGACCGTCCTAGTTCAATGGCATAAGGCAGGTATTCTTTTTTTAGTTTATCGGAAAAATCAAAATAGTGGGCAGTAGAGAGTCCAAATTCTCCTGTTTTTTCATTGAATGCACGTTTCCCGGTAATAAATCGGTACCCGCCAATGATCTCGCGATCCACCGGGTTATAGACGATCAATTGTTCATAACAGCGTTCGCACGTATCCAACTCGTCGATGTCTGTTGCCAGGCCGGTTCCGCCTCCCGCATGACGGAAGGAAACTTCCCTGAGCCTGCCGATCTCCTGCATAGTGTTTGGCGCATTATGATGATTTATGATGTAGATCTTATTATTTCCTTTGTTGGTATCCCTAACAAATCGATCTACCGTCAGCTCATCTTCAACCAGTGTACGCTCAACTTTGGGTATGATAGGTTGCTGTCCCTTTATATTCTTACTTTTGGCCTTCAGGCCTTTTTTAATCCGTAAACTTTCTTTTTCATCCATTGTGCCCATTCTCTATCTGACTTATCGGTGGTAAACACCCCCGGTTTCACCGGATCACCAACTACTATGTCAATCGTTGCATTCTTTTGCTTGTATAACTCGTCTACTAAGAAAAACATTTCAATGTTCAATTTGATGCCCAGCATCTTCCTTACATTGGCTAACCTGTAAAAACGATCTGTCAACCTACCATTGATATGCACCGGGACCACGGGTTTACCATATTTTTTGGCTTTTGACACGAAGGTCTTCTTCCATTCCAGGTCTTCTATCTTCCCATTTTTTTTCCGGCTTACCAGGCCCGCCGGAAAGATAAATGTGGCCGAGTCAGAAGCAAATTGTTTTTCTACTTTTTGCAATGATGCCAAAGCGTTTTTTCCAACTTTATTAACCCCTACGAATCGATCTTTTAGTATTTCTACATTCATAAGCAGATCGTTGACAATGAACTTTATGTCAGGCCTAACCTCTTTGAACGAGTGGATAATCGCAATGGCATCCAATCCCCCCAATGGGTGATTCCCTACAAAAATGCAACTTCCAGGGATTTGAGGAATGTTTTCTTCTCCTTTTAAACTCACTTTGAGATTAAATTCGTTGATAACGTGCTGGCAAAAAGTAAATACATCAACATTTTTATGCTTGGCCATAAAGTCATTCACTTCATCCTGGTGAATGATGTGTTCAATATACCGGACCAGGAAGCCCGGAAGCCACCTCGACAGCTTTTTGTTTTTGCTGGCAATTAGTTTTCTTACCTCTACGAATTTATCATCCATCAAGGGATATGCAGTTAATCATCGAAAAAGGCAATATTAATAGCCTTAAACGGTTTAGCCAAAAAAGATTGGTGCTTCTGGGGGGCTTTAGAGGCGTACTTAGTATTAAGTTAAGCTCCAGGTGACGTATCGGGTACAGGATGAGCCATGTTTGAGGTATTGATCAGTGGGCAATAGGCAAAAGGCAGTAGGTAAAAAAATGTAAGGTTGCCGATTGTTTATTGCCGACTTCCGACTTTGTGAACGGGATTGGGAAAAATAGCTAACCGTCCAATTACATTTAACTTAACATTAGGACTACTTTTGCAGGTTTAAGTATTTGATAATGAGGTTTGCATTTTTAAACCTGGGGCCAACTAACTAAACGTGAGTTGGGTATAAAATAGGGCTAGATTAAATCGTAAAGAAGATCCCTTAGTGATTCTTTGAGCTTTAGTGGCTTGGTGGCCTAGGAAGCTTCGCCACCAAGACGCAAATGCACCAAAAGTACACCAAGCTTACTAGCCAAAACTACCTTGGATAACATCTAAGAGATAAATGGTTATCGAGTCCAGGTTACAAAGGATGGGTGATCCACATCCTGTTCTAAATCCATCCAAAGCCACTACCTAGGAATGTCATCCTTACTTTTCTACCATCGTCATTCCTTGCCGCCTGTGCGTTGGGCTAAGCGTGACAAGGAATCTGCGAAGTCGTGAAACGAAAACGTAGCACACTTAAAAAAAAGGTTCACGTTTAACGACACAGCAGATTCCTGCTCTCGCGCATCGCTCACCCTGCAAGGCCGGCAGGAATGACGATAAAGAAGGGTTTTTTTTTTGATGAGGATATCCAATGGGCTCCTTTATTGTTAAATCATTGATTATCCAATAATTGAATGTGGTAAAGTAGAACTAGTACTATTTTAGTTCAAGCCCCGAAGCACTTGGCTGATAAAGCTCTCCCAGTCAAAATTTCCAAAATGGGTTTGTCCTAGCCTTACAATTACAAGGCTTTTCGAGGGAATTATGATCACCCGTTGTCCTTCAAAACCTTGGGCAAAGT
This sequence comes from Fulvivirga sp., assembly GCA_028280565.1. GTDB lineage: Bacteria > Bacteroidota > Bacteroidia > Cytophagales > Cyclobacteriaceae > Fulvivirga. Next base: position 26,745 of record JANQLQ010000278.1, on the reverse strand, counting down.
AGGTGTCCGGGGGAATGATTTGGGGTTTCTCTGTAGGAATGTGCCAGAATTGTACGGCGTAGTTTCCTTTGGGAGCTTGGGGAATTGGCGCGCTGCTATAGGATACCCAGCCTTCGGGCAGGATCCGTTCTCCTTCCCAAACCCCATCATTGAGGTACAAAAGGCCGAACCGGGCCCAATCCCTTGGCGTACCCCAGCCATAGCTTGACGCTACAAAACCGCCTGACGCATCTACTTCGATCAGGGTATTTGTCATGCCGATCTTATGAAAGAGGGCCTCGTAAGGAAAAGTATGGTAAGCATCCCCTAGGAGGTCACGCATTTTGCGAGAGAGTATATTGGTGGTCCCGCTAGAGTATTCCCAGTGCTCCCCCGGGGTGTATTCCATGGAAAAGGACGAGGCAAAGGTGCCCATATCTGCTTGGGTGTAGATCATCTCGGTTACCGGGCTTAAGGTATAATAGCTCTCAAGCCACTTTAGCCCACTGGACATTTTTAGCAGGTCATCCAGTGTGATGCGGGCACGGGGATCTTCCTCGTTTGACCATTCGGGAAAGAGTTCGGTATCAGAAGTAGTTAACTGCCCTTCTTTGACCAGTATACCGATCAAAGCGTTGGTAATGCTTTTGGTCATGGACCATCCCAACTGGGGTTTTACCGCCGAAAAGCCCTCCGCATACTTTTCCGCTATGATTTGCCCCCTATGCACTACCAGTACTGCCCGGGTGTTTACCGGCTTCGATGGATCTTTTTCTTCGAAGGCTAAATCTACCGCCCTTCTCACTTCATTATATTCGGAAGCTTGGAGTTTTTTGAGATCAATACGATTCCCTGCTGGCCATGGTAATGTGTCCGGGTCGTAGGGGAGGGGAGGTGGGGCTGGTACCTGTTGTTTTTTGACCTCATCTTCCGTCATGCCCGCCACTAATGTGCAGCCAAGTCCTTTCCTAAAAAGCGCTTGGCGTTCGAAAAAACCTCCTACAGAGCCGGTCACGATAGAATCGTTCCAACTGATTTGAATGTCCCCGAGACTTTGCGGAAAATGGGCTAACTCGTTTGCCAATACGTCCTCCCGGGACCGCTCTCCTACAAATACGCAGGAACAGCCCACCTTAGCAGCATATCCCGTAACGATCGGCAGGGTTTGGATCACATACCTAATGATAAGCACTAGGCCTATTCCGCTTAGGACGATCAGCGATCTCTTGAGTATTTTCACTTATCGATTATAGTTTTAAAAGATTTAGACCCAAAGACTGCCGAAAAGGCTGTTAGTCATCATCATTTTACAATTCGTCTAACACCGCAGGCACTAATTCTTGAAAGAACACATTGTTATAATGCCTTCCGCTGCAATTTGTTACCATACTGACCCCAACTTTGTTTTCATCATCGAAAAACACAAAGGATTGATATTTTAAAGTACCTCCAAAATGACCAAGATAAGTTTTACCCTCATACTCCAATTTCATAATGCCCAACCCGTATTCGGAGATGCTGCTGGATCCAATGGGAATGGAAGGTTGCATAGGGATCCAATCCTGCATTTGTGTAATGCTATTTGTACTTAGGATAGACCGGCTAATGAACAGCATTTGCAAAAACTTTTCGAGCTCTGCCGGTGTAGCGTAGGCGCCTCCATCGAAACCATAGTGTTCTTCCCAGTGGGAAACATTTGCACTCGTGCTGCTTGTTTCGGCATAAAAAGCTTGCAGCTCTGCCTGGTTACTTCCCATGGTGATCGTAGACAATCCCAGGTCTTGGTAGAAATCGTTAAACGCCTCTTCAAATGACATGCCCGATAGGGCTTCTACCACCTTTTCCAGCACTACGAAATTGGAGTTACTGTAAGAAAAGGTACGGGTTGGCGCAGCACCATCCCCTATTAAAGCTAATTTTTCCTCGAATGTTTTGGGAGCGTTACCTGCCGTGACGCTTTCGATCCATTTGGGATTTTTGGTATAATCTGCCAGCCCGCTGGTGTGGTTCAGCAAGTGTTTGACCGTAACATTTTCTATGCCCTCGATGTGCGCCATGGCGGGTACACGGTCAATGATTTTATCGTCTAAAGACAACTGCTGTTGTTCTACTCGCTTAAAAATCAAAACAGCGGATAGCAACTTAGTGGCGCTTCCTATCCCGTAGAGTTGCTGGCTTTTTACTTCTTTATGGTGATAGTCAAAATCCACCGGGCTTTCTTGGGAGTAGACCTGCACTGCCATGGAAGGAATGTTCTTTTCTTGAGCAATTTCTTGGACTTTCTTTTCTATTTTCTTTGACGGCCCCAGGGGTGTAGAAGTCTCATTTTCGCAGGAGGCCAAAAGAAATGCTTGACTCAACAATAAAAGGATATACGAGGCCATGGCATTCATCTTGTCATGATAAGAATTTACTTCGCGTTTATTTTGCTTCCTTGGGTTGCAAGAGATCATTGCGCAGCTTTGTCTTCATATTCTTTTTGGGTCAACCCATATACTACCAGCGTATGGTAGGCGGAATGCTTTTTTATGTGCTCTTTTAATTCCCCTTCTTTTTTCAGCCCGCTTTTCACCAGTAATTTGCCGGAAGCCGGGTTGGTTTCGAAATGAGATGAAGTGATCTTGTTTAAGCCAAGCTGTTCAAAACCATACGTTACAAGCGACTGGGCGGCCTCGGTCATGAATCCTTGGCCCCAGAAAGGTTCTGCTAACCAATATCCTATTTCGGCCCTATCAAACCTTTTGTCTACGGTGAGGCTGATCCCACCGATGAACTCCAGCGCCGGTTTTAACCGGATAGCAAAAATGACTTGGTCGCCTTCTTTAAATCCTTGGTGGGCCAAATTGAGCCAATAAACCGCATCTTGTTCCGTGTAGGGGAATGGGATATTGAGCGTGGTATCCCAGATTTTCTTGTTGGAGGCATATTTTACGATCCGTGGGATGTCTTTGGGCCGCAGCTCATTAAGCTGTAATCTGCCTGTTTCTATTTCGGGAAATTGTTCCATAAACTAGGTAAACGAATATATGGGTACTAGGGATATAACAAAATGAGTAGTAAAACTAAAGTTGGTTCCTCGTTAACGCAGGAGTAAGCGAATACCACTTTAGCCGATGATCCATAGCATTCCATACATAGCCGATATTACCCTGGACTGGACAGCAACTTTATTGTTGCTTTTCCGGGGATATGGGTGCCTGTGTATTTTTTTATCCCGGCGTTTTAATGTCTTTTTCCTTGGTAGCACAATTATGCAGATCACTGCTAGATTTAATACTTCCTTAATGCCTGCCTCATCACTTTTATCGATGATTTTAGAGTTATTTGATGTTCATTGGAGGAGGAAATGTCAAAAAATTCCATTGGATTATTAGCTGACAATCAATTGGTTGGTTTGATGAAAAATCGCCATGAAAAGGCATTTTCAGAGCTTTACGACCGGTATTGGAAAAGACTTTTCTCCTATGCCTTCAAGATACTTGAAGATGAGCAAGCCTGTGAAGACATTGTACAGGAAGTTTTTATCAAACTTTGGCAAAATGCCCCTCATTTGACGATCGAGAAGGTGGATGCGTACCTTTTTCGCGCGATCAAATACCAGGTGTCGAATACCATTCGTGACCTGAAATGGCAAAGAGACAATGAAGGCACCTTGGATAGGCTGGCCAGTGCGCTATCCGCCGATCATAATATGGAGATCGTGGAACTACAGGCGGCTATCGAAAAAAACATCGAGGCCCTGCCCGAAAGATGCCGCGAAGTGCTGATACTAAGTCGCCGGGACCAGCTTTCAAACCAAGAAATTGCCGACAAGTTAGGCCTATCGGTAAGGACTGTAGAAACCCACATCTACCATGCCCTCCAAGTATTGAAGAAAAACCTGCCCCGCCTGGCATCCATTGCCTGTTGCTTACATATTATGTAGGTTAAGAAATTGTTAAATCACTTTTTTGTTTACGTAGTGCCCCTGGTTTATGTGACTCCCTTTTAAAGGAAAGGTACATGACTAAGGACCAATTTTTAGCACTCGTTCAAAAACATGCCCAAGGAGAAGCCAGCCGGGAAGAGCGGGAACGCCTAGAGGAATATTACGATCGCTTGCAGCATGGGGGAAAAGAACTAGGTTGGGACCTTTCGAAGGAAGAAGAGACTAAGCTCAGGATATGGCGTAGGATCTCTACCGGCATGCAGCTAAGAGCTCGTAGTAAAAGAAAAAGCGGGTACATGTTACGTATTGCTGCTTCATTTTTGCTGATAGCCGGTGCAGGAGTGGTTTTCTATTTTTTATGGGACCAGGACGTGGAAGTTGAGCAGATCACGGTTGTTACCCAACAAGACCAACGAAAAACGATAACGCTTCCGGACGGAACCTTGGTCACTCTCAATCGTGGAAGCCGCGTAACGTACCCGGCAAATTTTACTACTGTCAAACGAGAGGTCACGCTCCAAGGTGAGGCCTTTTTCGAGGTAAAAAGGGAGGAACAAAGGCCGTTCGAGGTGCGCACAGATAACCTTACCACCACCGTGCTAGGAACCTCATTCAATGCCAGGGATTTTCCCGGCGAAAACGCGGATGTAACGGTGATTTCCGGTAAGGTCCAGGTGCAGCACGGTGAGCAAGCGATCTTGGTTACGCGTGACCAGCAAGTACTTTTTAATGTGCAAACTAAATCCCTCACCCGTCATGAAGTAGAGGCGGCGTATGTTCAAGCCTGGACGCGGAAGGAATTACAATTTGAGCTTATACCCTTTGCCGAGGTTCTAGTGCGCTTGGAGCGATGGTATCATGTAGAGATAGAAATTGTCGAAAAGCCTGCCCACCTTGTAAACCCATGTATGATCAAAGCGACGTATGAGAACCAAGGATTGGGCTACATATTGAAGGGGCTGCAAAACCTCGTGGATTTTGAATACGAGGTACTCGAAAATGGAAAAATATCAGTAAAACACCGAGGATGTAGAGAGTAAATCTAATGATCTTACACATGAACATAAAAAAGTATTGAATCCTACCTAGGGCGTGTGCTTACCAGGTAGGCACTAAAAAACCCGGGTCTGTGGCAGCAGACCCGGGCCCGATCAAGTATCTCATTTAAGACACCCAATTGATTTATAATGAAAACAAATTTACTCAAAGAATTGATGTTCGCATCAAAACAGATATTTTATGTCTTCTTGGGGCTTTGTATCTCCACACAGTTGCTGGTGGCCAGTACTTCCTCTAGCCAGGCTTTGGAAAAAGTGGAGGTAGAGCTGTCACTGCAAAATGTGACCATGGTACAGGTTTTCCAAGCTATTGAAAGTAAGACAGAATTTACGTTTAGCTATACCGGTAAAGTAGCCAAGGACCTATCCAAGGTCACTATTGATATTAGGGCAGATCTAAAGACAGTTTTGACCCGTTTGGCAGAAAAATCACGCTATAACTTCCGCCGGATCAACAATCGTATTTACGTAGTTCCCCGGTCTGCTAAAAAGGAGATCGAGATTACCGAGGAGTTAGTCGATAAAAACCTTTCCGGTAAAGTGATGGACGCTGATACGGGAGAACCTTTGGCCGGGGCGACGGTACAGGTAAAAGGAACGCTGATCGGCACGATAACGGACTTGGAGGGTAATTTTACCCTATCCGTGCCGGATGATGCCGGGGTGCTGATCGTGTCATACATCGGCTTTAGATCGTTGGAGATCCAGGTCGGGAACCAGGCCTATTTCGAGGTATCGATGGAAGCGGATATCGCTGCCTTGAACGAGATCGTTGTGGTAGGCTATGGCCAGCAAGAGGCAAAGGATGTCACCGGTTCGGTAAAAGAGCTCGAGCCCAAAGATTTCAATGGAGGTATTGTAAATTCACCCGGGCAGTTGCTTCAAGGTAAAGTGGCGGGTGTGAATATAGTATCCGGAACAGGAGAGCCCGGCAGCGCCATTGATATCAATATCCGGGGTATAAATTCGATAGGCAGCGGTAGTAATCCCTTGTTTGTGATCGACGGTGTACCTATTGATGCGGCGGAAGCTAATGCTACCTCGTTTGGCGGTATTTCGCCTACCCGGCCCAAAAGTCCGCTTAACTTTTTGAACCCACAGGATATTGCCAGTATCACTATTTTAAAAGATGCTTCTGCTACGGCCATCTATGGTACAAGGGGCGCTAACGGGGTGGTTATCATTGAAACTAAAAAGGGAAGTACTAACACAGAAGGGACAGTCTCCTACAATGGTTATGTCGGGGTATCGTCTCTACCGGGAAAGATCGATGTTTTGAATGCGGAGGCCTATAGGAGAGAAACAGCCAGGTTATCCGAGATCCTGGGACGGGACCCGGATGTTTTTATTGAAGATCCCAATGTAGATACGGATTGGCAAGATGAAATTCTCAGTACAGCCGCTACTTACAATCATTCCGTGTCTTTTGCCGGGGGCTCAGCGAACACCAATTACAATTTCTCACTAGGTTACTTAGATCAAGAGGGTATCTTGGATAACACCAGCCAGGAAAGAGTGACAGGCAGGATAAACATAGGCACATCGGCCATTGGCGGTCGTTTGAAGTTGCAATTAAACGCTGCTGCTGCCAATATCACGGACGAAAGCCAGGCAACGAATGGAGGAGCCCTGAGTAACATCATCAGCTCTGCGCTACGGGCTAATCCTACGGCGTCGCCACGTGATGCCAATGGGAACTTCAATGCAAAAGCAGGGGCAGCCGATAACCCGTCAGCGTTTTTCGATCTCTACCGCGATCTTACACTGTCAAAAACTTTGCTGGCCAATCTTTCAGCTACTTTTACGATCATAGAAGGCTTGGATTATCGTGTGAACCTGGGCTACGAAAATACAGATGCCGACCGCCGGGTCAGGGTTTTTCCCAACGCCGATAGTGGAGGAGATATAGAAGAAGGCGGGGTTTCCGTGACCGCAAACGAGGCTGAAAACTCGTTAATAGAGAACTACCTTACGTATAGCCGGTCGGTAAACCAGCTCAACTATGAAGTACTTTTGGGGCATTCTTTTCAGCGATTTATCCGGCGTGGACAATTTGTGAGGAGGACTGATTTTAGTACCACGGAAATCGACCCGATCGATAACATAGAAGTAGCGGAAAATACGGAGTCGGTAGGCTCAAGCATTAATGAGCGTAAATTACAGTCTTTCTTTGGTAGGGTTAATCTTGACTTGGAGGATAAATACTTGCTTACTGCTTCGATTCGTGCCGATGGATCCTCTGTTTTTGGCGCTAACAATCGTTACGGCTATTTTCCATCGGTAGCTTTCGGGTGGCGTTTGAGTGAAGAAGCTTTTTTACTGAATTCCGGCATTTTTGATAACCTTAAAATACGCGTGGGATGGGGTCAGACCGGTAACCAAGCCGTTCCCGTGAAAGTGACACAAGCTTCATTCGTGAGCAGCGAAGACCGGGGTTATGTTTTTGAAGGTAGGAACCTGGTCAATGGCATTGGTGTCGCAAGGACCGCCAACCCGGATTTGAAGTGGGAGGTGACCACACAGACCAACATCGGGCTGGATTGGAGTATACTCGGCGGACGAGTATTCGGTGCCGTTGACTACTTTTATAAAAATACAACAGATATATTCCTAGAGGTAGCAGCTTCTGCCCCGGCCGTGGTCAATTCCATTTTTGTTAATGCAGATACCGAGATCATCAATGAAGGGGTAGAACTCGAGCTATCGTCCAGGGTCATAAGCAAACAAAATCTCAAGCTTAATATAGGAGGTAATATAGCCTTTTTGGAAAATACGGTAGAAGGCCTGGCGAATGATATCCGTGTAGGCGGGGTATCTGCTTTGGGGGCTTCAGGGGAGACCGTAGCCATCTACCGAAGCGGTTTGCCCGCCTCTTCATTTTATCTCCCGGTCTTCTCCGGGTTCAATGAAAGTGGTTTTGAGATCTTGTCCGACGAGCCGCAAGTGGTAGGCGATGCACTGCCCGATGTCATTTATGGATTTAACATTAACGCACAATACAAGAATTTTGATTTTGATATGGGCTTTAATGGCGTGAGCGGTGTTAGTATTTTCAACAACACGGCCCGGTTATTTTCCAATGCCTCATCACTAGGTCAGAACGGTAATAATGTGATCAGCAGCTACTTTGATCCTGCCGAAAGCCCTGAGAGAGCCATTGTTACCTCGTCGCGGTATATCGAAGATGGTGATTATTTGCGACTCAATAATGCTACGCTGGCTTATAACTTTGATGCCAGTAGCATCGATTGGTTAAGCCGGCTAAGACTTTATGTCACCGGGCAAAACCTGTTTGTGATCAGCGACTATTCCGGGTATGATCCCGAGGTAAATACGAATGGAGGCAATGCCTATGGGATCGATAGGACAGCCTACCCTAGGGCGCGTACTTTCCTAGTGGGTGTAGACGTAACTTTCTAAAATTGTAACGATCATTAAGATGAAAAAATATTATTGGACACTGGTAATTATCATTTTACTTGGCATACAAGCCTGTGATATTGAAGAAGAGATCTTTGACGAAGCGTTAGGAGAAGACCTGTTTGAAACAGCATCGGCAGAAAACCTAATGGCCCCGGCGTACAATTCATTGCGCCAAGTTTACGGGCACCGCGTATATTTCGCCTTGCAAGAATACACCTCGGATGAAGCTATATTACCCACACGTCAAAATGATTGGTTTGATGGGGGTACGTTCCAAGAATTGCACCGGCATGACTGGACTCCCATACATGCCTACACGGTAGATACCTGGAATAAGCTCAATACAGGGATTGCCAATGCGTCACAAGCTATTGCCTTCTTAGCGGATGGTACGAGTGAAAAAGCAGAAATGATAGGCTTATTATCTTACTACATGTACCTTACCCTTGACTTGTTCCACCAGGTGCCTTACCGGGGTGTAGCTGATATTAACTTTAACGTACCCTCACAGGTGTTGTCCGGTTTAGAGGCTATGGAGGTGATCCTTGAAAATCTTGAGATGGCCATGCCAGACCTTCCTACCGGCAGAAACAGTGTCCGCTTTACCCAAGACGCTGCTAATGCATTGATGGCGCGGATGTACTTGAACCGGGCGGTATATGCCGATCGGTATGGGACCCCGAATTTTCGTGCGGAAGATATGCAAAGGGTCATTGATCTGACCAGTGATATCATCCAGCAAGGCGGTTACAGTATGGACAATGATTATTTCTCCCTGTTCGAGGTAGACAATGAAAATCATCCCGAGATCATCTTTGCCATTAAGAACGAGGTAACATCTCCCGGGATAGGCGGGCAGAGTGTCACACGGAATACCACTAATGGTTTGTCCAGGGGATATTTCCTTGTAGAGAGTCGTGGTATCAGGGGGTCAGACGCCGGTTGCACCCTGCCGGGATTTTTAAGCACTTGGGATATGGATAATGATCCTCGCTTTTTTAAAGAAAATTATCCTCGTGAAACCGGTTTTATTCCATTAGAGCAGTACCGTATCAACCGGGGTTTTTTAATGGGGCAGCAATTTGCAGCGCAGTTTGATGATGACGGCAATTTTATCAGGAATGATCAAGGGCTCATCGCTATTGATACCATCAGGAGCACGCGTGACAATACACTGGCAAACCATTCGCCCGAGGTAAATCTCATCGCGATCAATCAATCCACAGGCGTACGAGTAGCGAAATGGGATATTGACTTGGAAAATGAGAACAGGAATGATACAGGAGTAGACATACCCATCTTCAGGCTTGCGGAAATGTACCTGGTAAGGGCAGAAGCCTACCTTAGATCGGGCAATACTGCAGCTGGTCTTGCCGATATCAATGCGGTCAGGGAGGCAAGAGGCGGGGCTGATTTCACCCTTTCATCGGCTGATCTCGATGATGTGTTGTTGGAAAGAGGGTTTGAATTCTACTGGGAGTACCACAGGAGGACTGACCAGGTCCGCTTTGGCACGTGGGAGGAAAGCTGGACAGATAAAACGGGTGCGGATGTGAATCGCAGGGTTTTCCCGATCCCACCGGCATCCTTACAGGTAACCCCGGGACTCGAGCAAAATCCAGGATATTAATTTAAAAGGCCTGTTCTTTTTATAAAGGAGAACAGGCTCTATTTTTATGTTATTTACTTATAGGTTTACAATTTTATACTGTCTATGGGCAATGACTATGGCATCGTGTGGTGAGGGGTATACTCCTAAAATGGTAAGGCAGCCCTATTTACAATCTGCCATAGCAGACAGTGTTTCAGTACTTTGGCGGACAGATGTTGGGAACGGGTGTGAAGTTCGTTACCGCACAGTTGGTGCCTCCCGTTGGTTAACCGCAAAAGGCGTGGTACGTGTGGCAAATACCGGTTTGATAGCCAATGAAGTGACCCTTACCGGCTTAGATCATGCACAAGTTTATGAATACCAGGTGCTAACGGATGGCATTGAGCCAGCACCCAGCAAGATGTATCGCTTTCGTGCTCCATTGAGTCGGGCGGATACGGCGTTTACCTTTTTTGCCGTTGGCGACGTAGGGGAGCCCGTGGCAGATGACGGTACCCCTGATGTATTGGGTAAGGCCTTAGCCCTCCAAAAAGATCAATTTCATTTTGGTCTTTTCCTGGGGGATATCATTTACCCGGACGGTCAGAGTGAAGATTATGATAAAAATCTTTTCCCTTATTTTACCGAAGTTTTTCCTTATGTCCCTGTTTTTACCGTTTTGGGAAATCACGACTGGCACGAACCACAGCAAAACTACATGCAAGAATGGAAGCTACCGAACAATGAACACTACTATAGCTTTACATATGGAAATGCCTGTTTTATTGCATTGGATTCCAAAAATGGCGAGATGCACGAATATGACACACAAAGGGAATGGTTGATCCGTGAATTAGAAAATGCCCGAGAAGGCGGCACGGATTGGCTCATCGTATTCTTGCATCATAATGGAAAATCTTGTACGTACAAAGAGGATTATGAAGCCGTTGTAAGTCTTTACCCGCTATTCGAAAAGTATCGTGTAGACCTGGTGTTAAACGGTCACGCACATACTTATGAGCGTCTGAATCCGATGGATGGAGGGGGTCAATTGGTTCCTGGAGGGCTTGATAAAGCAGGGTTTACGAGCATAACTATTGGCAGTGGAGGGAAGTTAAGAGGCATAGGCACCGACCCTGGGCCTTTTACGCCTGATCCGGACAATTGTCGCTATCCTGGGCTAGTGGCGAAATCTGTTCATGATTGGGCCTATGCAAAATTCCATATCAACGGTAAAAAACTGGTGGGCCAGGCCATAACCACCAAGGAACACGAGGTAGTAGATACGTTTGAGTTGGTGAAATAATCTTAAAAAACTGGGTACGATAAGAAAATAGGGCTGGATTAAATCGTAAAGAAGCCCCTTTTGTGATGCTTTGAGCTTTAGTGCCTGGAAAGCTTTGCTGTCAAAGGTACCGAAGCTCAAAGGTTCACCAAGTGTGATTACTGGACTCGATTAAAAAATGACCGTCACCGCGAGGCCGGGCATTTTTGCAAAAACGTGCTTAATCGTGATGATGATATGCGGTGTTTTTTATTCTTGTTATCCCTTTAAAAAGTAAATGGCGTTTAAAGACCTGCATTTTTGGTCTGACTTCCTAAATGAAGAAAATTAAAAAGGCTTTTTCAATGAGAAGTATACGCGGGGTTTTGAGGTCATAAGTCCAGTTTTCATTTTCTTTTGCGCGCCCAAAGCAAACGAAGCAAAAGAAAAGGGCGCCAGGAACCAAGCCCATTTTCCGCGCAAACGCGCTATCCAGTCCCTAAAGGCCGCTCACCTACAGGCCTAGAATGGGCCGCGCTGTTCCTGGAGGTCTCCTCTCCATACTCTACTTGAATTTTCAATGCTCTCAACTAGTGCGCATCCCAACTAGTACGCATTTAGCGCAGCGTAAGGCGTACTTATCGAGCAATAGGATTTGTAATCCGGGCATTTTCGTTTGTGCCCATGATCCTATAAAACTTACTTTTTAACTTGTTATACTAACTTGCCCGCGCTCTTTAAAATATGCCAAGAGTGCATGAAAAATATCTTGCCATGTTTTGAGCCTTGATGGCCAAGGAACCAGGCGGTTAAAATGCCCTTATTTTTAAACTATTCACTTAGGCAAACTACTCTATCACGTCTTTCTGATCAACATATAAGCCGATCAATTTACCATCTCCACTTTCCATCCGGATCAAATAGGTGTTGCCTGTGACCTCCATCAGTTCACCGCTGTAGGTTTCTCCTCGATATCGAAATTTTATAAGTTTCCCTGTGCGATTTTGAGGAGTGTATAGTTTGTCCGGCGCAGAGCTATTTAGAGGCTGGGTTTTTTGGGCGGTATATCGAATTTGTGTTGGCCATACCCGTTTCGTTTTAAAGTTGTTGTTTGCGTCGAAAAACTGTATGATCACCCTCCCCTTGTGACTGCCCAGTATCCGGCCCGTGATGGTGTCTCCTTTTTGAACATAGATGATAGATTCGCCAAAGTCAAATTCACTTTGCGCAGGCTGGTTGGTAAACCTTTGTAAATTAGCCCTGGATAATTCGAGGTCCTGGGCATTAGCCGAGAAGTCGATGACCTCGGCAGAGTAGGTAACTTTGGTTATTAAAAAGAACAGGAAAAAAGTTCTTTTGAAGTCAACGGTAATATTCCCAAGGGCCTGCCCGGGTTTTAAGTCATAGTTCAGGTATAAATTTCGCTTAGCTTCCAATACTAAGGCCTCTTTTTTATTCCCTCCTATGCCAAAGGCATTGACCGTTTTGGCTGTGCCGTATGCGAAATCTATCGTGGCAAATTTGTCATTTGTGATCATTGCGCTTCCCGCGCCAGTGGTGCCTAAGTGATAAGAACAAGAGGAAATGATAGCGGATAGGGTAACTGCTAGCGACAATCTTCCCAGTATTTTAGTGTGTTTCATTGTGGTTTATCGGGTTAATCAGTTCGTTTAAACAAACTTATCAATAGGTTTACAATGTCCCAATATTATAGCGACCGGTATTACTGATTTTTATCAGTATTTTACCTTTACAAGACAAAATTCTTGTTGTAACCAATCTGCTGGGATCCCTTCTATTACCTGCCGAGAACAACCTTTCCGTATGCGGTGCCCGATGGTACTGGAGTGTCCAGTAGCATTTGATGTAATCTTGTAGTGGTTTTGTGGGTGGGATAGTCTCTATGATCATTTTCTTATGAGGATAGAAAGGATTTTAATATTCCCCCGGGAGCTCCAAGTTCAAGCTTATCAAAGTTAACTTTTAAGCGTGAAACGACGATGGATAAGCCTGGGTTGTTGGATTTGCTTTGAAACCATCTAGATCATCTAGCCATCCCCGGTGGTGAATGGGACCATTGAATAAGTCACTTGCTCATTTGTCTCTCGCCAGCGCAAATACCAGCTTTTGTGTATTCCACAACGTAACTACGACCCCTTGCTTTTCTATATCTTCATCGAAACTGAATTTCTCCTGGTTCCTAAATACGTAGCAGGTCTCTTCCTGTCCTGTCTTATTTATAAATTTCAGCTGTGCTGCGATCCTGTTATCCACAGAACAGTACCTTGCACCTACCAGGGTTTTTCTGTCCGTGATTGTATACGCCATTTTAGCCACCCGCCCGGACTTAGACCATGGAGGAATTACTAACCCTCCCAGCCCGCATCATCTCCTATTTTACGGTAAGTTCCATTCCATGAAAGAAGAGCAGTATGTGAACGGTATGAATGATCTAATGAACAATGCCGATGAGTTTTACAACAGCCTGGGCAAAGACATTTTCTACTTGGGTAAAAACCTCAAGAAAAAGTTTACCAACCTGCGAAGGTCATTCAATGTATTTATGTACGGCTTGATCAGTTCGGTGATCGTTTTTTTAGGCTGCCATATGCTGTTTGAATTTTTATTGGCCGGGTAGTCTGTACCTTTTAAGAAGAATTGGGGATAGTTACACTATGGCTACTTTTTGATATTTAAGCAATTGATAATGAGTATTTTATTTTTAAGCCATTGCCAGCGAGCTGCAAAGGATGCTTAATCAACCTCCTTTTTTAAATCCATCCAAAACCCATACCTGGGAACGTCATTCTTACTTTCTAACCTCTTCTGACATTTTCTAACCTCGTCATTCTTTCCGCCTGTGCGTTGGGCTAGGCGTGACAAGCCCCAACGGGATCACTTCGTGGGAATCTGCGAAGTCGTGAAACGAAAACCTAGTACACTCAAAAAAAAGGTTCACGTTCAACGACGCAGCAGATTCCGGCTCTCGCCCAAGCCCATACCCTCACCCCCGGCCGGAATGACGATAAGGAAGGTTTTTTTCGTTTTTGATGCGTGTACCCAACGGACTTGCTTATCGTTAAATCCCAGCCTATCAAAACAATGGAATGTGATAACACTCGTATCCGGGATGTCACTCAAAAAAATGATATTATGCTAAACCATACCATGAATTAATGTATCATCGTATGGCATAAACGCCGGTAGGTGATAGAAATGCATCATTTTGCATAACCAGGACATGGAAGAAAAGATTAAAGAACTATTGGGTAAAATGACCTTGGAAGAAAAGGTAGGCCAAATGAACCAGTATAACGGTTTTTGGGATGTCACTGGCCCGCCTCCTAAAGTTGGGAACCCGAAGGTAAAGTATGAACACCTGCAAAAGGGATGGGTGGGCTCGGTCCTGAACGTGGCAGGTCATGAAAATGTGAGGGAGTTTCAAAAAATGGCGGTGGAGGGATCACGGCTGGGGATCCCCTTGCTTTTTGGTATGGATGTGATCCATGGGCACAAAACACTGACCCCGATCCCCTTGGCAGAAGCTGCCAGCTGGGACCTGCAAGCGATAGAAAAGTCGGCACGGGTGGCAGCCATTGAAGCTTCTGCGCGGGGCATTAACTGGACGTTTGCGCCTATGGTCGATATATCGAGAGACGCCCGGTGGGGCCGGGTAATGGAAGGGGCAGGGGAAGATCCGTACCTCGGAGCGCTGGTAGGAGCAGCCCGGGTCCGGGGATTCCAGGGGAAAGACCTGGCAGCGGAAGATACCATAGCTGCCTGCGCCAAGCATTTTGCCGGCTATGGGTTTGCCGAGGCCGGCCGGGATTATAATACGGTAGACATAGGTACTTCTACTCTTTACAACATCGTATTCCCTCCCTTTAAGTCGGCCATTGACCGTGGTGTTAAAACGGTGATGAATGCTTTTAACCTCTTAGATGGGGTGCCTGCTACAGGCAATGAATTTTTACAGCGTGATATTTTAAAAGATAAATGGGGTTTTCAAGGTTTCATTGTCTCCGATTGGGCATCTCTGGCAGAGATGACCGTGCATGGCTTTGCAAGGGATCTTAAAAACGCCGCGCAATTAGCGGTAAACGCAGGTTCGGATATGGATATGGAATCCTCGGCGTACATCACTTACCTGTGCGAACTGGTCCGCGAAGGGAAAGTGACAGAAAATACGATCGATGACGCGGTACGGAGGATATTAAGGGTCAAGTATGAGCTGGGTTTGTTTGACGACCCTTACCGGTATTGTAATGCCGGCCGGGAAGAAAAGCTCATCTACCACCCGGATCATAAAAAAGCGGCCTTAGACATCGCTAAAAAGTCTATCGTACTCCTAAAAAATAAAAACCACCTACTTCCCTTGGATAAAAACCAGCCTAAAATAGGTGTGATCGGCCCGCTTGCTGGGGATAAGAACAGCCCTTTGGGAAGTTGGAGGTTAGGCTCGGATGATAACACCGCGGTTTCCCTGTTGGAAGGTCTGAAAGAGTATACTCATGAAATTCGCTACGCCAAAGGAGCTGACCTGGTCGTGGGCAAAGCCTCTTTTATCGAAGAAGTAGAAGTAAATACGACTGGTAAAAGTGGATTTAAAGAGGCCATTGAGTTGGCTAAGGCCTCCGAGGTGGTGATCATGGTATTGGGTGAGCATGGATTTCAAAGCGGTGAAGGAAGAAGCCGCACTCGCCTCGGCTTACCGGGAGTGCAACAAGCGCTGCTGGAAGAGGTCTACCAAGTAAACCAAAACATTATCCTGGTCCTAATGAACGGGCGTCCGTTGACCCTCACGTGGGCGGATGAGCATATTCCTGCAATCTTAGAGACCTGGCACCTCGGCACCCAAAGCGGTCATGCGATCGCGCAGGTCCTTTTTGGGGATCATACCCCGGGAGGTAAGCTCCCGATGACATTCCCAAGGGACGTGGGACAGGTGCCGATTTACTACAATCATTACAATACCGGTAGGCCAACACCCGAGCAGGAGGTGTTCTGGTCTCACTATATCGATGAAAGCAATCAGCCGCTTTATCCATTCGGGTATGGGCTGAGCTACACTACATTTGCCTATTCCGATCTTACCATTGACGATACGGAAGATACCCTGGTGGTATCTATATGGGTGACCAATACCGGTGAGAGAGCCGGGGAGGAAGTTGCCCAATTATACATCCGGGACCGGGTAGCCAGTATTGCCCGTCCGGTGAAGGAACTAAAAGGCTTCCATAAATTCATGTTGATGCCCGGAGAAAGCAAAAAGGTAGAATTCTCCCTGGAAAGGGATGAGCTTGGTTTCTACAACCTCCAAGGGGATTACATAGTAGAACCCGGTCTTTTTGACGTTTGGATTGGGACAAATTCACAGGAAGGCCTTCAAGGTAGTTTTGAGTTAAAGGAAGAGCGGGTAAAGGAGATGTGGTCAAAATGACCTGCTGCTTAGTGTTAAGCTCACTTTTACATTAAAAGCCATTTATAAGGCGTATATGGCTATCTTATACTTATATGGGCGGGTTTTCCAAACCCGTGCCCAAGAATATGCAGGTTCTCTGAACCTGCGAAACTAGCGGTTCATTTATAAGTTTCTTACTTATTGCTAGTAACTACTAGAGCCCCACTACTGCCAGGAAGCCAGTCCGTGCTGAAAAATGACTTGTTGTAACCAAGAAGGTTTTTCCATTGTTTAATTAAAGATGAGGCAAAGGACCGCTAAGATTACCATAAAACAGGAGTTGCCGCTATGAAAAGAGCTGGCACGGCGGACCTTAGGCTATCCGGTGGCGGCATACCTCCATGGCTTTTTCGCCGGATGAAACAACTTTGCCTTCCTATTGTAGAATCTATTCTCCAAGAAAGAGGAGCGAAAGACTTTTTGAGTCGCATGTCTAACCCTTACTGGTTCCAAAGTTTTGGCGCTGTGATCGGTATGGATTGGAACTCGTCAGGTGTGACTACTGCTATCATGGCCGCCATGAAAGCTTCTCTTAATCCCCACGCGAAAGAGCTAGGACTGTACATCTGTGGCGGAAAGGGAAAGGAATCCTTAAAAACTCCCGCCGAACTTGTCAAAATCGGGGATGATACGGGTTTGGACGGTCACCAACTGGCACATTGTAGTAAGCTAAGTGCAAAAGTCGATAATACGGCTTTACAGGATGGTTTTAACTTGTACTTGCACAGCTTTATTCTCAGTGCGGAAGGGGATTGGTCCGTGATACAGCAGGGAATGGAGCCCAAAGGGGGCATGGCAAGAAGATATCACTGGCATTCCGGTACCATAAAGTCTTTTGTGGAAGACCCGCATAGCGCTGTGTGTGGAGAAAACCAAGGCGCTATTTTGAATTTAGTGTCTTCCGAGGCAAAGTCAACGCAGGAATCCATCCTAAACCTTACCCAAGAGAGCCCGGAAAAGCTGCTGGCAGAGATCCCACATATGAAATTACCCACTTACTGCGAGGTGCGACAAAAAGATGTCGACCTAAAAAGGCTTGGCAGCATACTTTGGCTGGCGCAGGAACAGTCCGCCCAGTCCTTCGAAGACTTGCTGTTGCTCAAAGGGCTGGGCCCCCGGACGTTGCAGTCGTTAACCCTTGTGAGCGAGGTGATCCATGGCACACCTTCAAGGTTCACCGATCCGGCACGCTTCTCTTTTGCACATGGCGGTAAAACCGGGAAGCCTTTTCCCGTGCCTACCAAGGTATACGATGAGACGGTAGCCGTTCTTAAAACGGCCGTGGATCAAGCTAAGATCGGCCAGCCAGATAAGTCAAAGGCGATCCAGTCTTTAACCAAAATTGCCCAACGTGCCGAAAAGGATTTTGTGCCTACGCATACCTTGGATCAACTGATGGAAGAGGAGAAACGGATGTCGCCGAGATATGGTGGCCGAAGTGTGATGAAAAGACCCAACTCCCGGGATGCAGGGAAACAGCTTGGTTTATTTTGATGAAGAGGGGACGAGTTCACGGTGAGCTGTCCTGTAGCCGTTGTGTGGAGTAGATGGAGTTTGAGAGAAGGGGCTCCATTACCTAGTAGGTATTTGATACTTCGCCGAGCGGACGCTCTTGGTGGTTTTTAAGGGGCTTAGGATCGCTTTGCTTAACCTAAGACCAGGTCTAGGCTCCATTACCTAGTAGGTTTAAAAATCCCCTATGTACTGGTCCGAGTTTGCAACGCGGACCCATCGAGTAGTGTAGGGCACGGACACTGGCATTTGTAATGCGGGTATCCAACGCACACTATGATCAAGACGGAAAACTCACCTTTGTACAGGAGGAAAGAAGTATTCTTGAGCATTTTTTGAAATAATCTCACTCGTACAGGAGGGCATGACCCATTGTTTTGGATGGCGTTGAATTGAATATTTCTTATCACGAGTTAATAAATTCATGATACTTCGCCGAGCGGATGCTCTTGGTGATTTGTAAGGTCTTAGGACCGCTTTGCTTAACCTAAGACCAGGCTAGTTTGCTTAACCTATGGGGCTGTTAACCCTACTAGTAAAGCTAGTCGTAAAGTCCTTGCTGTCTCAAATAACTTGATAATAAACGAGGCCGGTCCGTTTGGATCATATTGACGCCCTTTTGCACATACCAGCCATAGATACTATCCGGGTTCATCACAGCTTGGTCATCTTCATAGCCGGCATTGAGGCTTTCCCAAAGGGAATTGACCCACACACGTGAGCCCTGCTGTCTTAAACTGGGGAAACGATCCAGTAATGGTGAATTTTCCTCTCTGAATATCAATTCATACGCTACGGGCTGCAAGGTTCGTTGGTAATCTTCAATGATCTCTTCTGCATTTGGCTGATCCAGGTCCACGATGGGCATGAAAAGCACCTTGTCCAAGTATTTTCCAAATTCTTTCTCCACCTGGGCTACGGGCACTTTACCTTTCATGACCACATGGTTTATAGTACCCGTTCTTTCCAGTATTTCATGTGCTTTGTCAAAATAAGCATAGCATTTATCCAGGTTGATCATGATCCTGTCTTTTGCTAGGAGCATCGCTTCTTCCAACGTGGGGATTTTATGGTGTGTCGGATGATTCGCGCCATTGCGGAGATAAAGGGCTTTAAGGCTATCTAAAGTCCACACGGATAAAAGACCTTTACCCGTGGTAGTGCGATCGATGGTTTCGTCGTGCATCAGGACCAGTACGGAGTCTTTGGTCATTCTTACATCTATTTCCACCATATCCAGCCCCATATCGATGCAGTTTTGGATGGCTTGGAGGGAGTTTTCAGGAGCATGCCGCCAGTCTCCGCGATGGGCCACGATCATCACCTGGTCGCTATTGGGGCGCAATAAGGCGGTGCGTATGCTGTGGAGATCCTTGGGACGGTCACCCTGTTCTATCGCCGCCGGGCGATCTTCGCTAGGATGATTTTCAAGAGGCGTGCATCCAAAACAATGGTAAAAAAGCAGTAGGGAGAGCCATAAGTAGCCCCTAGAGAGGTGTTTGGTTAAAATTAAGTAATGCATAGGTATCGTAAAGTATGGCGATTCCCGGGGCCTGGTTTCGGACGGCTCCGGGAATCGCTTGGACAAGGATGTTAATTGTAGCCTTCGTTTTGGCGAAACCGGGTATCGTCTTGGAAGGCATCGATCTCACTTTGTGGCAAAGGATAAAGCAACTGGAACGGCTGAAATGCTATCCCTACTTCGGTCAGGGCTTCTGCAGCCGTACCCGAACGCTGAAGGTCAAACCAGCGGTGGCCTTCCAGCGCAAGTTCAAGCCTGCGTTCTTCAAAGATCGCCTCCCGGAAAGCATCTTGATCGGCCAGGTCTGCCGAAGTGAGGGCTGCCAGCCCGGCGCGGGACCGTACCCGGTTCAAGAGCTCGAAAGCCTCGCCATCGGCGCTATAGCCTTCTTCGTTCAAGGCTTCTGCCAAAAGTAATACGGCATCCGCTTTCCGGATCACGGGATAATCCAGCCCGTAGCTTCCCCCGGCAAACGGCGCTTCCTGGAACTTCAAAGGGATCATGTCACCCCCTAGATCATTGTTTTCTTCTATGAGCGGACCTCTTACGACGTCACCAGCGTCTACATAGGCCTGGCGCAGGTTGCCGGATACCAGGGGAGTCTCATTCGTATTGTACCAGGCGCCGTGACTTTCATCGGCAAGATCGGCACGGAACCGTACCACGTAGATCATTTCGTCGTTTAACTCGTTAGTGGCGTCCCATACTTCATCCAAGGGAATGAGAGTGGTCATGTCGATATCCCGGAGTAAAGGCACGGCCTCTTCGAATTTCCCTTGTGTCATCAAGGCCTTTGCCAATAGAATGCTGGCCGCCTCCCGGGTAGCCCGGCCCGACGAGCTTTTTGAAGGAAGGTTAGGAAGGGCGAATTCAAGATCCTGCTCAATTTGGGCATATACTTCACTGACACTATTGCGCTGCGCCGTCTGCCGGATCTGCTCAGGTTCTGACTCTTCCAGGATGAGTGGTACAGCACCCCAAAGCCTCACGAGGTTGAAGTAGGTCAAGGCCCTTAAGAAGCGCGATTCTGCCTGTAACAGGCTTTGCCGGGCTTCGCTTATTTCCACACCTTCCACCCGGTTCAAGACCGTGTTGGCCCGGGAGACGGTGCGATACATGGCCTCCCAGGCGGCTTGCAGCGCCCCGTTGCTGGCCGATTCCCTGAACTTGTTGATATTGGCATCTTGCCCGGCGCCTCTTGCCGTATTGCCGTCGTCGATGTTATCGGAGCGATACTCCATGATCACTCGCCAGGTATTGCCGTAATAGGCCCCGCTTTGTAATTCACCGTAAATACCGTTTACCGCCACTTCGATATCGGCCGCCGTCCTAAAAAAGTTAGAACTAGCCGCATCGGATACTGGGCTCAGCTCCAAGAAATCATCGCCACAAGCCGAGCTGAGCAGGGCTATGATGGGTACGAGGAATATGATCTTTTTCATGGGTTGCACAAGTTATATTTTATTTGAAAGAAAGGTTGAGCCCTAAAGAAAAGGTCCTGGCCAATGGATAATTGCCATAATCTTGTCCCCCTGTCAGGGCATTATCCGGGGTGCTGCTCACCTCGGGATTGTAGTACCGGTAATCCGTAAAAGTGAAAGGGTTTTGTACGGAGAAATATACCCTTGCATTCTCAATGAGGTTTTGGAGTAACGTTTGAGGTAAGGTATACCCTAAGGTTAAATTCCTCACCCTTGTATACGATCCGTCTTCGATATGCCAGGAGGAAGGCCGGCCCAGCGAGCCTTTGGATTGCCGGTTGGCCCGGGGTATGGTACCGTTCCCGGGGTCAGCTTCTGACCTATACCGGTCTACTACATCGTCTACATTATTGAAATTGCCTTCTACGTTGAAATTATACCGGTTAATTAGCGCGTTCACTTCGAAGCCCTGTACGGCTTGTACAGCTACCCTGAAATCGAAATTTTTATACCGAAGCGTGGCGCTCATCCCCAAGGTATAATCCGGGAAAGGACTCCCTAAGAGGGTACGGTCCCCGTCATCGGTGATCTCCCCGTTGCCGTCAATGTCCCTGTTTTTGATATCCCCTGCTTGTGAGCCGGCAAAGACCGGCACGTCGTTATCGATATCGGCCTGGCTCAATACGCCTATGGCTTCTAAGGCATAGTAAGACCCTATTTCTTCACCTACCCTGGTGATAAAAGGATATCCTGCACCCCCGGATATGGACGTTATTATGTCATTATTATCAGGTCCTAAGGCAAGCACTTCGTTTTGGTTGGTGGCAAAGTTCAAGGAAGCGTCGATCCCAAAAGCCCCGACCCGGGTCCTGCCGGTAACGGTGGCTTCAAAGCCCCTGTTCCTCACCTCGCCGATGTTGGACAAGGTAGAGGTAAACCCGGAAACGCCCGGTACCGGTACGTTGAGCAGGAGATCTGTAGTATTGCTATTATAATAATCGAGCTCAAAGTAGACCTGGTCTTCAAACAAGCCGAAGTCTAATCCGATGTCCAGGGTGTTGGTCCTTTCCCATTTCAGGTCTGGGTTAGCCGAGGTTGACGCTGCCAAGCCACTCACCACATTCCCGTCGTCATCGATGTAGTTGTCTTCGGATACCAGGCTTACGCTACCGTAGTTAGGGATTTGGAAATTTCCCGTTACACCAAAGCTGGCCCGTAGTTTTAGATCGCTGATAAAACGCGAGTTAAAAAAAGCTTCGTTAGAGATCCTCCAACCTGCCGATACGGAAGGGAAATATCCCCACCGGTTATTTTCCCCGAACCTGGAAGAACCATCGGCCCGTATGGCTGCGGAAAGCAAGTATTTACCCCGGTAGCCGTATTGGGCACGGGCGAGGTAGGAGAGTAGTGACCATTCTTCGAAGGTTCCGCCAGCATCCACTACTTGACCTGAATTGGTAGTGGTAGAGAGGTCATTTGGAAAATTAGTAGCGTAAACTTCGAGGGTGCGCTGTTCTTCTTGTTGCGCGCTAAAGCCTACGATGGCGGATAAGCTATGCTCACCAAAATCTTTCGTATAATTCAAGGTATGCTCAAGTACCCAGTTCTGGTATTGGTCGTCCCGGGCATAAGCGTCCGGTACCGAAAGCTCGCCGGGCCGGTTCCGGTCTTCTATAAAGGAGGGCCGGTAATAATCCCGGGTGAAACGGTTAACATCAAAACCGGCTGAAATACGGTATTTGAGGGCGTCTATGATCCCGATTTCGGCGTAGACATTCCCGAGCAGTCGTACATGGTCCGTTTCGTTTTGGATCCCTTCGGCGAGGGCTACGGGGTTAAGGAATTGGGTATCGCCCACGGCCCCGATGTCCGAACCGTTCCTGTCCCAATTGTAGGAGCCGTCGGGATTGAAAACGGGGAAATTAGGCGAATAGGCCAGTGCCAGCGCTATGACACCCTCGGTCCAGTGCGGCCCTTTATTGATGCGGTTAGCGCGTTCTTGTGAAGGGTTGAGATTAAACCCGACGGTAACCCGGTCGGAAATTTCACTTTGTAAGTTAAGCCGGGCAGAAATTTGACGATAATCGGAATTGAGTACCACACCCTCTTGGTCGAGGAGGTTCAAGGAGCCATAATAAGAGGTTTTTCCATTGCCACCGCTCATGGACAGGTGATGGTTTTGTATCGCCGCGCTTCGGAAGATCTCATCCTGCCAGTCGGTATCCGTTAACCCGGGCTGGCCCTGCAGGTAGGGAACGATGAAATCGGGGATCAGCCCTGAGCTAGGCGATCCGTTGGCCATACGTGTAGCATTGTCGTCGTTCACGCTGCCGGTAGGTACGGCATCCAGGTAGGTGTTATTGTGCCCGTCACGTGCTAATTCCGCAAACTCATACGCATTGAGTAAGTCAATGGTCTTTGATACCCGTTGGATGCCGACAAAGGTATTGTAAGCGACCCTTGGCTGGCTGGTATTCCCTTTTTTGGTGGTGATCAGCACCACACCGTTTGACCCCCTGGATCCGTATATCGCTGCCGCAGAAGCATCTTTAAGTATTTCGATAGACTCAATATCGTTGACGTTAATGGAGCTTAATACGTTTACGGTCTCTACCCCGTACCCGCGTGCCCCATTAGGCCTCCTGATCGATCCCCCGGCGCCTTGCATATCGGTATTCATAGGAACTCCATCTACTACATAGAGAGGGTCATTCCCGGCCGTGATCGAGCTGGTGCCCCTGACGCGTATCCTCATGCCTACCCCCGGTTCACCGGAAGGCTCCACAACTTGTACGCCAGCTATTTTTCCCACAATGGCTTGGTCAAAACCGATTACCGGCTGGTCTTTGAGCTCTTTTGGCGAGACGGAAGCGATGGAGGTGGTCAAGTCGGCTTTGTCTTGTACGCCATACCCGATCACCACTACCTCGGAAAGCGACGAAAGATCGGGGGACAGGGCTACGTCGTAGTTTGACCGCTCGCTTACCGGGATCTCCCTGGACCGGAACCCGATGTAGGATATGACCAGCACCTTAGCGTCATCCGGGATGGAGAGCGAGAAGCTGCCATCGACACTCGCGATCGTTCCCAGTTGGGTACCTTTTACTTGTATGGTAGCTCCTGCCAGCGGTTCTCCCGTTTCAGCGTCTGTGATCGTCCCTTTTATGGGACGGTCTTCTACCAAGAAGATCTTTTCCCCCTTTTCCTCACGATCGTCTTTGAGGACTAAGATCTGGTCGTTGATCCGTTTGAATTTGAGGTGAGCCTCTTCCCCTACTTTGAGCAAGATATCTTTCACACTGATATCGTCTTCCCGGAAAGTGAGCCGGACATTGGACCGTAAGATCTTCTTATCGTAACCAAACGTAAACCGCGTGGTACTTTCCAGTTTGGTAAACACTTGTTTGAGGTTGGCGTCCCGTATCTCGAAGCTGAGCTTGATATCTGCTAGGTTTTGGCTGGCAGACTCATTGGCCAGCAAAAAATGCATGGCCATCACCTGGATTAAGAATATGTGGAATGCCTTCTTTGACGTAAACATCAATAGGTTTAGTAATGATGAATTCATATTTTTGTTAGGTTATAGTATTAGCCCCGGATGGCGTTCCGGGAATGATAGTATGAATGTATAGACCCGGATCTCTGTTGGCGCAGGGCCGGGTTTTACTGTACTTACCTAGTAAGTGGCAGTAGTCTTGTTGTGCTTATCGTTGTTACATAGGCCTGTTTCATTAATTTCTACACCCGGTGCCGAATATCCTCACGCGCTGGTTTTCGATAAACTCGTATTCGATACCCGTTACGATCGCCAGCTGATCTAAAACCTGTTGCAGGCTAAGGTTATCAAAGCTTAGCTTCAGGTTACACCGGTCGTTTTGAGTAGGGTCCAACTCGATCTCCACCCCATACCACCGCTCAAGCCGGTCGGCAACTTGTAACAGTGAGTTCCCGTCAAAAAGCAGGATCCCCTCTTTCCAAGCGGTGTAAGTGGCAAGGTCCACTTCCTCCTGCACCAGTGATTTCAGCTGTGTGTTGTAAGTCGCTTGCTGGCCGGGAATTAGCTCGAACTTTTGGGCCGGGGTGGAGACGGCCACTTTACCGGTGACTACGGTTACGTGTGCTTTTTCCTCGCCCGGGTATGCCTTTACATTGAAGGAGGTCCCTAATACGGTGGTGCTGATGTCACCCGAGGTGATCAAGAATTTTTTACGGGCATCCTTTTCGACGTCAAAAAACGCCTCCCCGGTCAACGTCACCGTGCGTTGGTCTTGGAATATTTCGGGATATACTAGCCGGCTTCCTGAATTCAATGTCACTTTAGAGCCGTCCGGTAATTGCACGGTTAGTCTTTGACCGCGTTCGGTACTTTTGGTGATCATGACTACTTCACTGGGGGATGGCCAATACAGGAAATAAGCCGATAACCCGATGCCCGCGATCAATGCAACGGACGCGGCTACTCGCCAAATAACGGACCGGGCCGATCTTTTCCTTCCTAGCTGGCGATCGATCCTTTTATCAATTCGACTGAATATTTGCCGATGGATCTCTTCCTTTTTGTCTCCCCCGATCTCCGTCCAAGCCTCGTCTTGCTGGAAGGCGTCAAAGTACTGGACTAAAATTTTTTCCTCTTCTTCGGAACACTTTCCTTGCTCGTATTTTTCGATAAGTTCTTTTAGAGAGAGATCTGCCATGGTATCTTGTTTGTAGATAAGTACCATAGGGGGTGTCGACTACGGGAAAATTAAATGGATTTAATGATTTGTTAACTTGTTAACAATCTGTTAATCTTTTTAGGAAATGAGGAAGAGGGAACCAGGAGTAGGAAAAAAGGAAACGGTGGTGAAGGGGTAGGTTGGGAAGTGATAAGGTTATAAGTTGGATCATTATAAGGAGCATTAGTCGTAGGCGAGAAGGCCCGGGTTACAAACCCCTATTGTTGCGCTAAATGCATACAAGTTGATAGTTTTTGTTTAACCTGGATTTAATGCCGTTAAGTTTGGCATATCCATCGTAGCCCTTACCCCTGAAGGGACACTCCATTGCGCGATTGGTTCCCCTTTAGGGGTGAGCGCTGGCCTTAATTAGGGCATCTTTGAAAATTAGATTTGCAAATAAACGTCTATTTTTTAGCAAATTAGGAGACATTTTTAAGATGTTCCGGGTAGTGCGAACCTCGCAATGAGTAGTTTAAGCGGGATTTAGTGGTTCTAAGTCCGTGTTCATTTTCTTTTGCACGCCCAAAAGAAAACGAACCAAAAGAAAAAGGCGCCAGCAACAAAGCCCATTTTCCCCTCTAAACGCACTATCCGACCCCCATAGGCCGCTGACCCACGGGCCTCAAATGTGCCGCGCTGTTCCTGGATGTCCCCCCTCCACACGCCACTTGAATTTTTAATGATGTCCTAACTTTACGGCATTAAACCTTGATTTTACACTAGTGTTTTGTCATACCTCAAATGACGTTCAACCTATTTTTTCGGTCTTGTTCCCAAAGTCGACAGTCGGCAACCCTCTATTTTGCCTACTGCACTTTGCCTATTGCTAACTTGTCGAGAACTTCCCAACTTGGCAAATAGAGTTCAT
>JANQLQ010000108.1 GCA_028280565.1 Fulvivirga sp. | reverse complement strand
TGGATTGGGCAGGAAAACGTTTCATTTTTCTAAGTTAGGCTACATTTAAAAAATGTTTCGGGTAATGGGCACCTCGGAATGAACAGTATACGCGGGATGTTGTGGTTCTAAGTCCAGTTTTCATTTTCTTTTGCGCGCCCAAAAGAAAACAAAACAAAAGAAAAGGGCGCCAGGAACCAAGCCCATTTTCCGCGCAAAACGCACTGCCCAGCCCCTACAGGCTGCTTACCTACAGGCCTCAAATGTGCCGCGCTGTTCCTGGATGTCTCCCCTCCATACGCCACTTGAATTTTCAATTCAACTAGTACGCATTTAGCGTAGCGTAATGCGTACTTATCGAGGCAATAGGATTTGTAATCCGGGCGTTCTCGTTTGTGCCCTATAATCAAATAAAAGAGCGTACTTGAAAATTATCTTTGACAGTAAAACGCTTAATTTTGGTAAATCAGGCTACATTTTACAATGTTTCGGGTAATGCCAACCTAGCTATGAACAGTTTAATTGGGATTTTGAGGTTCTAAGCCCGGTTTTCATTTTCTTTTGCCCGCCCATGCCATAGGCATCCCTTTGGGGAAAGAAAACCAACCAAAAGAAAAAGGCACCAGGAACAAAGCCCATTTTCTCCTCGAAACGCGCTATCCGGCCCCTATAGGCTGCTTGCCCACGGGGCTCAAATGTGCCGCGCTGTTCCTGGATGTCTCCCCTCCATACGCCACTTGAATTTTCAACGATGTCCTTTTCATGGACTACTTTGCAGGTCCCCCCCTTGTAGCCCCGGAAGTTCCTAGTTAGGACTTAAATGCAGAGTCAAAAGCCTTCTTTAGGTCTCCTGCAGCTTTTTTAAGGTTGTTTTCAACCTCATCGATCCGGTCTTGGTGCTTCTCTTTGAAGTTGTAAAATTCCTCTTTTAACTTCTCACCACTGCGCTTTAGCTCCTCGATGCGATCGGCATATTCGTCTTCGGCGTTCTTACCTGCATCCTGTAAGTCGGACAGGAGCTCGTCAATTTTTTTCCCTATACTTTTAAAAGCCTTTTCAGCCTTTCCTTCCGGTTTTCTGCCCATGATTGTGTTAATTGTTCTCGCTAGAAATAGAAAATGCAATATACTAAAATTTGAAGAGTAGCATTTAAACCTGGATTCAAGCTGTTAAATTAAGGCTAACGCTCACCCCCTAAACTAAAGGGGAACTCCCCCCGCGGTGGATTGCCCCTTAAGGGGTGAGGAGTGCGATGGTACGCTTAACTTAACGGCTTGAATCCAGGTTAAAGTGATCTCATGCAGGTTATGTTAAGGTGATCAGATGGCCAAAAGATATTAAACTCACGATTTATTCACTTTTAATGCATAAATCTGTTGATCAAAGACAACCAATATGAATTATATTTGTTCTTTCATCAATAGACAAGGCTTGTGAAGTACAAAATTTTTTGCGTTGTGCTAGTTACGTTGTTGGCATCATGCGCTACCACGCAAAAACGCAACGGTAAATTAAAAAAAGGAAAACCGATCCCTTGCCCGGTCAAAGACTGTTAAATAGCGAGAAATGAATAAGATCGTAATTGCTATTGATGGCTATTCCGCTTGTGGAAAGAGCACAACGGCTAAGGAAGTAGCTAAAGCCTTAGGATATACCTACATAGATTCGGGGGCTATGTATAGGGCAGTCACCCTCTATTTTCATGAAAATCATATTAGCCTGACCAACGATAAAGAAATAGCGAAAGCCATAGAAAATATCGAGGTTACCTTTCGCTACGACGAAGAGGCTGGGAAAAATCTTGCGTATTTAAATGGGCTGAACGTAGAAAATGAAATACGTGAAATGTATGTTTCTGAGAATGTGAGCCAAGTGAGTCGCATTAAGGCCGTGCGTGAAGCTTTGGTACTCCAACAGCAGAAGCTAGGGAAGAAAAAAGGAGTGGTCATGGATGGTAGAGATATTGGCACGGTAGTATTCCCAAATGCAGAATTAAAAATATTTATGCTTGCCGACTTATATGTGAGGGCAACCAGGCGTCAAAATGAACTTTTGGGCAAGGACCAGATGGTAGATCTTGAACAGGTGAAAAAGAACCTGGCAACACGCGATAGCATAGATACTACAAGAGAGGTGGGTCCACTAAAACAAGCTGATGACGCGGTAGTATTAGACACTACCTTCATGACATTGGAAGAGCAAGTGGATGAAGTGGTAAACCTAGCGTTAAGTAAGATAGTGAAGGAAAAAGAAACGGGTATGGGAAGCTGAAAACGAGGAAATTCAAAGTGTTTGAATAATAAATTAATCAATTTTAATTGTAGGAAAAATTCTTAATTTTGCCCACGATTTATAAAGAATCTGAATCTTAAAATAAGCATGTCCAAATTCATCAGGCTGAAAAAAGGGTTTAATATCAACCTAGCAGGAAAGGCGGAAAAAAAGATAGCCGAGGTTGAACAGCCAGGTACCTTTGCCTATAAGCCTACCAGTTTCCAAGGTATATTAAGACCAAAGTTAATGGTGGCAGAGGGAGATAATGTAAAAGCAGGAACCCCGATATTATTCGATAAAAAGAATGAAGAGGTAAAACACGTAGCGCCGGTAAGCGGTGAAGTAGTAGAAATCAGGAGGGGAGAAAAAAGGAAGCTACTAGAGGTGGTTATTCTTGCTGACAAGAAAATAGAGTACGAGAAATTCGATAGTCATTCCGTTTCAGACCTCACAGGCCTGTCCAAAGAGCAGGTCATAGAAACCATGTTAAAAAGTGGGGTTTGGCCCAATTTAATTCAAAGACCTTACGGGATCATTGCAGATCATAACGTAACTCCAAAAGCGATCTTCATTTCTGCTTTTGACAGTAACCCTTTGGCGCCTGATTACCAGCTTTTATTTAAAGGACAAGACCAATATTTCCAGGCAGGAATAGATTTACTTAAGAAGCTCACGCCAGGGGCGATACATCTAAATGTGGATGCCAATGCCGAGGTGTCGCAGGTTTTTGCCCATACCAAGAATGTAGAGCTAAATAAATTTTCAGGTCCGCACCCAGCGGGTAACGTAGGGGTACAGATCCATCATTTGGATCCCATCAATAAGGGGGAAGTGGTCTGGACGATCAATCCTTATGGGGTAATCCAAATTGGTAAATTATTTTTAGAAGGGATCTATGACGCTTCTAAAGTCATAGCTGTAACGGGCTCTGAAGTAAAGCAGCCGCAATATTATAAAACCTACTTGGGTGCATCTGTCAAGAGATTCTTGGAAGGTAATGTCAATGGAGGTAAGCTTCGCTACATTTCCGGCAATGTGCTCACCGGGGAAAAGATCTCAACGGAGGGCCACCTTGGTTTTTTCGATCACATGGTCACTGTGATCCCTGAAGGAGACCACTATGAGCTGTTTGGCTGGATCAAACCCAGTCCAAATAAATTCAGCTTCCAGCGTGCCTTTGGATTACTGTCCTATCTTAATCCGAATAAAGAATATGTCATTGATACCAACACCAAAGGCCAGCCAAGAGCATTTGTGCAAACGGGGGTATTTGAAAGGGTCCTCCCCATGGACATTCTCCCCACACACTTGATAAAGGCCATACTAGCCGAGGACTTTGACGATATGGAAGCGCTTGGGATCTACGAGGTCATAGAAGAGGACCTGGCACTTTGCGAATTTGTAGATGTTTCTAAGCATGACGTACAAGAAATTGTAAGGACCGGGCTTGATTTAATGCAGTATAGTTAATTCGGATAGTTTTTATTTAGTACGATATGAAGTTTTTAAGAGATGCGTTAGATAGCGTAAAACCACATTTTGAAAAAGGGGGCAAGTGGGAGAAGTTTTACTACATCTACGAGGCGCACGATACCCTTCTTTTTGCTCCAAAGGATACTACAAAGACAAAAGGAGTACAGATCAGGGATGCCATCGACATGAAAAGGCTGATGATGACAGTGATCATTTCGCTGATCCCTTGTTTACTGTTTGCCATTTACAACACCGGCTACCAGCATTTTTTGGCGATAGGGCAACCTGAAGCAGGGCTGATAGATATGTTATGGATCGGGCTGATCAAAGTTATACCCATCGTAGCCATTTCCTACATTTCCGGTCTTACCGTAGAATTTATTTTTGCTACTATAAGGAAGCATGAAGTTAACGAGGGATTCCTGGTCTCAGGGATGCTTATTCCTTTGGTTATGCCACCTGATATTCCACTGTGGCAGGTGGCGCTAGGAACAATATTTGCTGTTATCATAGCCAAAGAAGCTTTTGGAGGTACAGGGATGAATATCTTGAACGTCGCACTTACCGCCCGGGCCTTCCTATATTTTGCTTACCCCGGCCAGATATCCGGTGACGTTTGGACCTACATTGGCTCGGCCAATGAAGCCGTAGCTGGGTTCACTGGAGCTACGCCCCTTTCCATAGGAGCTGAAGCCGTAACAAACGGTAAAAATGTAGTAGCATCGCTGAATGCTTACGGAGAGGGATGGGCAGATGGTCTTTTTAGCTTTTCAAACCTCTTCTGGGGCTTTTACCCCGGCTCTATCGGGGCCACCTCGGTGTTTATGTGCTTGATTGGTGCGGTCGTCCTATTTATTACCGGGGTAGGAAGTTGGAAAATCGTGGTGAGCGTATTCGCAGGTGCCTATGGAATGGGTTTATTATGCAATGTGATTGGCGCTAATGCTTTTATGGAATTACCTGCTCATTACCACCTTGTAATGGGAGGTTTGGCCTTTGGTGCCGTGTACATGGCCACAGACCCTGTAAGTGCTGCCCAAACAGAACTAGGGAAATGGATATACGGGATCCTAATAGGAGTACTCACGGTATTGATCAGGGTGTTTAACCCTGCTTACCCGGAAGGTATCATGCTGGCGATATTGTTTATGAACGTATTTGCCCCATTGATAGATTACTATGTAGTAAATGCCAACAAGAAAAGGAGGTTACAACGTGCAACAGTCTAACGCTTATATTATTATCTTCACGGCGATCATGACCGTCGTGGTAGGAGGATTGCTCTCATTAGCTTCGCAGGGATTAGGTCCTGCGCAGAAGAAATCCATAGAACTGGATACAAAGACCCAGATCCTTGCATCTGTGATGGATCGGGAACAATTGAAAAAGATGAAACCTAACGAGATCCTGGAAATGTATAACCAACGGATCGCTTCGTTGGTAGTGGATATCAAAGGTGAGGAGATCGAAAAAGATGAAAAGGGAAATGATATTGTCGCCGAAGAGGTAAGTATATTAAAGAATTACAAAAGAGACCCGGCAGATCGGCAATATCCTGTATTTAAATACATCAACGAGAATGATCCGTCAAAAGTAGAGGCTTATATACTTCCTCTTTATGGAGCGGGCCTTTGGGACAAGATCTGGGGATATGTAGCCCTACAATCTGACCTAAATACCATTGCAGGAGCTTCGTTTGATCATAGGGCGGAAACCCCGGGACTGGGTGCCCGGATTGGTTCGGCAGAGATCCAAAACAGGTTCGTTGGTAAAGAGATCTATAACCCAAAGGGAGAGCTAGTATCGGTGACTATGATCAAAGGTGAAGGTAATACCGGTTTGGATGAACATACCGTGGATGGTATGTCTGGTGCCACCATCACGGCCAGGGGTCTTAGCGATATGCTAAAAAAATACCTTGGGTATTATGAATCCTATTTTAAAAAGATAAATTCAGGATCAATGGCCAAACTTTAAGCAGGATTCATTGGTTCTATTAATCTAGAAATATATAAGATATTATGAGTACGGACACTTTGGAACAAGCCCAAGAACAGGTAATTGAAAAGCCGAAAGAGGAGTTACTTTCAAAACGCAGGAAAAGGCTCATTTCTGACCCCCTGAATGAAGATAACCCGATTACCGTGCAAGTATTAGGAATATGCTCGGCGCTGGCCGTTACAGTGAAATTGGAACCTACTTTGATCATGTCCATTGCGGTGGTTTTTGTCATTGTATTTTCTAACCTGATCATTTCTTTGTTAAGAAATCTCATCCCTAACCGGGTAAGGATCATTGTACAATTGGCGGTGATCGCCACATTGGTGACATTGGTGAGCGAAGTGCTGAAGGCTTACAATTATGAGATGTACAAGGTCTTAGGTGCATTTGTAGGTTTGATCATTACGAACTGTATCGTTATGGGAAGGTTAGAAGCCTTTGCTATGGGTAACAAACCATACGATTCCATTTTAGATGGTATAGGGAGTGGATTTGGATATGCCTGGATCATTCTTACGGTTGCATTTTTCAGGGAATTATTCGGATCAGGTTCGCTATTCGACTTTAAGATATTCGAAGCTATAGGGCTTGCCAATTTCCCTACGAATGGGTTGATGGTAGATTCCATTGGAGCGTTCGTGGTACTTGGGGTCCTGATATGGGTACAACGGTCGAAAACAGGTTACGTAGAACACTAAGCAAAGTATAAGAATGGATTTAGTAAGTTTAGGAATAAAGTCGATTTTTGTTGACAACATGGTTTTTGCCTATTTCCTGGGTATGTGTTCCTTTTTGGCGGTGTCCAAGAAAGTGACCACTGCGATAGGTTTGGGCATGGCCGTAGTATTTGTCCTTACCATCACTGTACCTATTAATTGGTTGATCCAAGAAAATGTTCTAAAGGAAGGTGCTTTGGCATGGATGGGACCTGGCTTTGCTGATGTTAACCTCGAGTTTCTACAATTTATCATGTTCATAGCGATCATTGCTGCTATGGTACAATTGGTCGAGATGGTAGTAGAAAAAGTTTCACCTGCACTATATGGGTCACTGGGGATATTCCTTCCCTTGATCGCGGTGAACTGTTCTATTCTTGGAGGATCACTTTTTATGGTACAAAGAGACTATACCATTGCCGAAGCATCGGTCTTTGGCTTTGGCTCGGGTATGGGGTTTGCCTTGGCGATCATTGCACTGTCTGCGATCCGGGAGAAGTTAAAATATTCTAATGTACCGAACGGGCTTAAGGGCTTGGGGCTTACCATGCTTATCACTGGCCTTATGGGATTGGCATTCAAATCCTTCATTGGAATAGCCATATAAGTAATAAAGAGATGTCCGATCATTAAATCGATCGGTAAGAGTGAAATTTTGGAGCTACCGGTACGGTAGCTTTTTTATTGCATTTGTCTTTGTGGGGGTATTATGTGAAACAAGCGAGTGAAAGAATGGGAAGAATGATCGTCACTTGGGGTTGTAACATTTTCGAAAAAATGCTGGGGGTTGAAATATTGGTTCATTTTTCCGTTAATCTCTCTTCTCTAGTAGTGGGAGGCTTCGAGTTTTAGAAGTATTGATCTAGGCGAGTGCTAAAATCCTCTTTTTCTCATGTGAAAATATTTCTTCGGGGATTATGCATTATGCTACACGTTGGATAAGCGATGCCTCTGCGGTGGTTTTATGAAGGGAAGTTGAAGTTTCCCGTCTTGATTACAGCGTTCGTTGGATACCCGTATTACAAATGCTGGCGTTAGTGCCCTGTATTACTCAGTGGGTCCACGTTACAAACGCGGACCAGTTTAAGGAAAATGATCGTCCCAGGAAGGGTTACCATTTTCGCGAAAATGTATGGAGTTGGTATAAAAAAACGGGAAAAATAATCGTCACAGCAAGGCTGGCATAGCCAGTGGTCGGGTTACGAAGC
This sequence comes from Fulvivirga sp., assembly GCA_028280565.1. GTDB lineage: Bacteria > Bacteroidota > Bacteroidia > Cytophagales > Cyclobacteriaceae > Fulvivirga. Next base: position 1,568 of record JANQLQ010000108.1, on the reverse strand, counting down.
TGTCCCCTCTCGTAGTGTATTGTGCACTCCGTTCACGTTTTACGAGTAGGGAAAGTCGCTTCGTAGCGCTTGCACGAGCCTCACCATGACGATAAATATGGAGTTTTGCTTATATCTTATCCTTATGACTATTAATTTAAGGGGAATTGACTACCTCTTAGAATCGTATCTTTATCGATTGCCCGTCTATGTCATTGTTATATATCCTTGATCTTATTGGTACTTTTGTTTTTGCGATCAGTGGCCTTCGGCTGGCGGCTAAAAAGGATATGGATCTTTTTGGAGCCACGGTTATAGGGTTTGTAACGGCGGTAGGCGGAGGTACCACGCGAGATCTCCTGTTAGGCAGTAATCCCGTGGCTTGGATGAATGATGTTAACTACCCCGTAGCTATTCTTGCTGCGTTGCCTTTTACCATCTTGTTTAAAAAGTATATCGTTAATCTAAAAAGGACCTTTTTTATTTTCGATACCATCGGGATCGCCCTCTTCACCATCAGCGGTATGCAAAAGGCTCTTACTTATGACCTGCACCCGGGACTGGCGATGCTAATGGGGATGGTTTCTGCCACAGTAGGTGGAGTGATCCGGGATATTTTGTGTAACGAGATCCCCTTGATCTTTAGGAGGGAAATTTATGCGATGGCCTGTTTTTTAGGAGCGTTGGTGTACTATCTTTTAGACCGGTACACGGTGATTGGCCAGGATATAATTTATTTGCTCACCACGGCTTTGATCATTATTGTAAGGGTGGTGAGTATAAAATACAATTTGTCCTTGCCTAAGATGAAAGAGTAGGACTGTGCGGAATTGGTTTTATAAGTCGCAGGGTAGGATCACAAATTACCTAGTGCGCATTTAGCGTATCGTAATGCGTACTTATCGTAGCAATAGGATTTGTAATCCGGGCGTTGTCGTTTGTGACTCATGATCCTATAAAAGTGCGTCTTTGAAAATTAGCTTTGATCGTAAAACGTTTATTTTGTCAAATTAGACTACATTTTCAAAATGTTTCGGGTAGTACGATCTTCTAAATGAGCAGTATACGCGGAATTATATGGCTCTAAGTCCAGTTTTCATTTTCTTTTGCGCGCCCAAAAGAAAACGAAACAAAAGAAAAGGGCGCCAGGAACAAAGCCCAATTTCCCCTCGAAACGCACAACCCAGCCCCTATAGGCCGCTTACCCACGGGCCTCAAATGGGCCACGCTGTTCCTGGAGATCCCCCCTCCATACGTACTTGAATTTTCAATGATGCCCTATCTTCACCTAGTGTGCATTTAGCGTAGCGTAATGCGTACTCATCGAGGCAATAGGATTTGTAATCCGGGTGTTCTCGATTGTGACTGATGATCCTATAAAAGAGCGTCTTTGAAAATTAGCTTTGATCGTAAAACGTTTTATTTTGTCAAATTAGGCTACATTTTCAAAATGTTTCGGGTAATGCTATCTTCGCAATGCGCAGTTTAAGCGGGGTTTTGAGGTTATAAGTCCGGTTTTCATTTTCTTTTGCGCGCCCAAAAGAAAACGAAACAAAAGAAAAGGGCGCCAGGAACAAAGCCCATTTTCC
>JANQLQ010000195.1 GCA_028280565.1 Fulvivirga sp. | reverse complement strand
GCGAAGTCGTGAAACGAAAACCCAGTACATTCAAAAAAAGGTTCACGTTCAACGACACAGCAGATTCCTGCTCTCGCGCATCGCTCACCCTACAAGGCCGACAGGAATGACGATAAAGAAGTTTTTTTTCGTTTTTTATGAGGCTACCCAACGGTCTTATTTTTCGCTTAATCACTGTCTATCAAATAATTGAATGTGACAAAGTAGTACCAGTGTTAAGTTAAGCCTCAAATGACGTACCGGGTACAGGATGGGCTAGGTTTGAGGTATTGACCAGTCGGCAATAGGCACAGGGCAGTAGGCAAAAAAATAAGAGTTGCTGATTGCTAACTGCTGACTTTAAGAAGGGCATCATTGAAAATTCAAGTGGCGTATGGAGGGGAGACCTCCAGGAACAGCGTGGCCCATTTGAGGCCTGTGGGTAAGCGGCCTTTAGAGGCTGGGCAGTGCGTTTTGCGCAGAAAATGGGCTTTGTTGCTGGCGCCTTTTTTTGCTTCGTTTTCTTTCCCCGAAGAGATGCCTATGGCATGGGCGTGCAAAAGAAAATGAAAACCGGTCTTAGAACCTCATAATTCCACTTAAACTGCTTATTCAGAGGATAGCAGGATCCGAAACATTTTAACAATATAGCCTAATTTGCCAAAATCAAACATTCTCCTATCAAAACTAATTTCAAAGGACGCCCATATTTTGCCGACTGCCCTGTGCCTATTGCCGACTGGTCAAGAGTTTCCCAATACCTAAAGTATAATTCACCCATCAATTAAAGTGCGACTGGACACTAGCAACTTAATTACCCCACTATCCGAAACTAACGGTAGTACTTGTTAATATTTGCCACCGTTCACCACTTCGTTATATTTGCGCACTGGTAAATTTCGTTAAATACGTAACATGAGTTGGTTATACGATCTAGGAGTTTTGGAATTTACACTCATAAGCCTGTTTTTAGTGCTTTATGGGGCATACCTTTACAGGGTCATTAGCACCGCGAATTACTTAAAAACAGGTTTTGCAGGTGTTTTCGTAAAAATAGCGCTGCGAACATTGTTCGTCGCGTCCATTGTGTTAGCGCTGCTGGGGCCTTCTTTTGGTGAATCAAAACGCGAGGTAAAATCTGTTGGAAAAGATATTTTCATACTTGTGGACCTTTCCCAATCCATGAATGCCAATGACGTTCAGCCTACACGATTAGAAAAAATAAAGTTTGAGTTAAAGAATATTATAAAAGCTTTTAGCTCCGACCGGCTCGGGATTATCATATTCTCGTCAGAGGCATTTACACAGTCCCCGCTCACTTATGACCAGAACGCACTCAATATTTTTATTGAAACGCTCAACACTTCACTGGTACCCAATGCAGGAACAGATTTTGGTCCCCCGTTGGAAATGGCCTTGGAAAAACTTGAAAGTGACGACTCGCCACTTACCGAGCAAAAATCAAAGATCATTGTATTAATTAGTGATGGTGAGGATTTTGGGGAAAATACAGAAGATATAGCCAATGACATAGAAACTGCCGGCATCAAGCTATTTACCTTGGGGGTGGGTACGGAACGTGGTTCTAAGATACGGACACGATCAGGCTTTAAAAAAAACCGGGAAGGCAGTGATGTGGTCACCAAACTGGAAAATAAGTCGCTCAGGAAACTTGCGGCTGATACCGACGGTAAATATTTCGAGATCAATGAAACTAACAATGACGTTTCACGATTAATAAATACGATCAACGGCATAGAAGGAGAGCTAAGGGATTCTCGACAGGTGGACGTATCCGCTAATCGTTATTATTACTTCTTAGCCTTTGCTTTGTTATTGATAATAGTAGAAGTTCTAACCAGTGTAAAAACCATAAGGATATAAAAGGAAAAGGGCTTGAAACCTACGTTTTGGAATACTAAGACTTGAGAAAATGAAGTACATCCTAATTATTGTAATATTGGCTTTGATACCCGGTGATATTGATAAGATCGCTAAAGTCAATAAACTTAAGCAAGAGGCGAAAGAAGCTTATCTCAATGGTGATTATGAAACAGCCTTGAGCAAGTATCAATATCTCACCGATTCATTGGGGGTAAAGGATGACAATATTTCACTTAACCTGGCCAATGCTTACTACAATACAAAGGATACTGCACAGGCCATTAACGGATACTCTTCTCTTTTGAACAGCAGCAGTAAACTCATTCGCTCCACTGCTAACCAGCAACTGGGGGTAATATCCACTCGCAACAAAAAGTTTAAAGAGGCACTGGATCATTTTAAAGAAGCGCTACGCGCCGACCCGGCAAATGAAGACGCCCGCTACAACTATGAAATGATGAAAAAGATCTTGGAGGAGCAAGAGCAACAGCAGCAGCAGCAGCAGCAAAATCAACAAAACCAAGACCAGCAAGATCAAAAGGATCAGCAGCAGGATCAAGACCAGCAGCAACAACAACAGAATCAAGAAGGCCAAGACGAACAAAACCAGCAGCAAGACGAACAACAGCAAGAGCAAGAAGGTGAGAGTGAGCAAGAACAGGAACAACAAGAGGATAAGGAGCAGGAACAAGAGCAGCAAGAGGGTGAACAAAAAGAACAGGAGCAGCAGGAACAGCAAGAGGGAGAAGAATCTGACGAGAAAAAACAAGAAGAGCAAGCAAACTCTATCTCCGAAAAGCTGGAGGAAATGAAGATCTCTGAAGAAAAGGCCAAAATGATCCTGGAGGCCTTAAAAAATAAAGAGATCCAATATTACCAGCAAACAAAAAAGAAGCCGACCAAGCGCAAGGATCCCAACAAACCCGATTGGTAGAATGGCTTTCCATCCCTGGTTACCGGCTTGACAAAACGGGCAACAAGAGGTGGAAAACAACAGGCAAGAAACTATTATTTCCCTATTTTTGCGCCCTAACAATAGTTAGCTTATAATTCAAACAAACTAAACCACGTTAAAATGAACGAAGTATTTATAGTGGCAGCCGTTAGGACGCCCATAGGGAGTTTTGGAGGCAGCCTTGCAGATATACCTGCCACAAAATTAGGATCCATCGCGATCAAAGGGGCATTGGCAAAAGCAGGGGTAGACGCTTCAGAGGTGAACGAAGTGTTTATGGGTAATGTAGTATCTTCCGGTTTAGGCCAAGCTCCCGCACGGCAGGCAGCTATAGGTGCTGGTATAGGGTACAACGTACCTTGTACGCTGGTAAATAAGGTATGTTCTTCAGGGATGAAAGCCGTAATGCTTGGGGCACAATCCATTATGCTGGGGCAAAACGAAGTGGTAATGACAGGAGGTATGGAAAATATGTCGACTGTACCTTTTTATCTGCCAAAGGCCCGCTTTGGCTATAAATACGGACATGGGCAATTGATAGACGGGCTCATGCATGACGGGTTATGGGAGCCTTACCATGAATTTCCTATGGGCAATTGCGCTGATAACACCGCCAAGGAGATGAACCTCACGCGGGAAGCCCAAGACGAATACGCGATCCAATCCTACCAACGATCTGCTGACGCTTGGGCGTCGGGTAAATTTAAAGAAGAGATCATCCCGGTAGAGATCCCGCAGCGGAAAGGTGATCCTATGATCTTTGACGAGGATGAAGAATACAAGAACGTAAAGTTTGAAAAGATACCTGCGCTAAAGCCCGTGTTTTCAAAAGATGGAACGGTAACAGCCGCCAATGCTTCTACCATTAATGACGGGGCATCCGCCGTATTGTTGGTAAGTGAAAATAAGTTAAAAGAACTTAACCTCACCCCTTTGGCCAAGATCAGGGGCTTTGCGGATGCGGCCCAGGAACCTATTTGGTTCACCACCTCACCTTCGCTTGCCATCCCTAAAGCAATGAAGCATGCTGGCGTAGATAAAGAAGACGTTGATTACTATGAGATCAACGAAGCCTTCTCTGCCGTGGCTTTGGCAAATAACGAGAAGCTGGGCCTCGACAACAGTAAGGTGAACGTAAATGGAGGAGCCGTATCGCTCGGGCATCCCCTAGGCGCTTCAGGCGCTAGGATACTGACCACGCTTAACGGGGTATTGCATCAAAACAATGCTAAGATCGGCGTAGCCGGGATTTGCAACGGTGGCGGAGGGGCCTCAGCCATTGTTATAGAAAAAGTCTGAGCACCCACGGCATGTGCTTGTTGAGAGAATAGCGATTCATCAAGTACATAAAGTGCTGATTTACAATATTCAAGCAGGCCTTACGTTTTTTCGTGAGGCTTTTTTTAATTTTGTATCCTATGAGAAGTATCCTCATCCTATTGTTTCTCCTGGCCAGTGCTTCGCTGCTAGCCCAAAGAGAGGTGCGCACTTACTATGATGAGGCCCAACAAGTGCTCAAAGAAGTATACTATGTCAATGAAAATGACCCGGAACTCATCGAAGGTGAGTACATCATGTACCATCCTAATGCCGTAATGGCCACTGAAGGGATGTTCGTCGACGGGTACAAACACGGCCTGTTCAAGCAGTACTATGAAAACGGTAAATTACAAAGGACCATAGAGTATCAAAATGGCCTTAGGGAAGGCGAGGTAAAAGTTTACAACGAGCTAGGTAACGTCATGCAAAAAGCCCTTTATACCGGTGGCAAGCTTGCCGATAGCTTATACTTTTATCATGACAATGGCCAAGTACGTAGCAAAGGAAAGTTCATCGAGGGTAGGCCCGAAGGAACCTTGTTAGAGTATTATGAAACAGGTACCGTACGTCGTAAAATCACCTACCAACAGGGAGAGCAGACCGGCCAGACCATCACGTATTATGAAGATGGCAAAATCAGGACGCAGGGGGAGTATAAAAGCGGTATCCTCAATGGCAATTATAAAACGTTCTACCCTTCAGGCCAGTTGGAGACCTCCTCCGAACTGATCAACGGTGAGAAAGAAGGTATATTCAAAAATTATAATGCCCAAGGCCAATTGGTATTGAAAGGGGCTTACAGGGAGGGTAAACTTCATGGAGAGAACCTTGCCTATTACGATGATGGTGCCTTAAAACATAAATTCAACTACGAAGAAGGCCAGAGAGTAGGGATAAACGAAGAATACCACCCCAGCGGCAAACTGAAGTCCACCATAGAATTGGCTAAAGATGGAGTGGGCAAACAAGTTAAACGTTATGATTCGTTGGGTCGATTGGAGGCGATCGAGCAATATATAAATGACAAGGCTCATGGAGAATGGACCTACTACTACGCAAGCGGCCAGCTCAAAAGAAACGAACCCTATGATATGGGCCGTTTAAATGGCAAAAGAATAGAATACTACGAAAATGGCACTACTGCAAAAGAAGAACCTTTCAAGTTTGACCTGCGATACGGGATCACCAAAGCTTATTATGATAACGGGGAAGTAAAAGAAGAGCTACCTTTTCACTCCAATAAACTACATGGCATCTACCGCTCTTATCATCCTACCGGGGCGCCCTCGGTAACCGGCGAGTATGTAGGCAATCGTAAAGTTGGTGAATGGAAATACTTCCAGCAGGACGGCAAGCAGGGAAAAGTAGAGGTCTACAAAGCGGGAAAGCTCGTAGAAGTAAAGTAACCATAGCGTATGGGTCATTTTTATCCAGTTTTTCAAAGCGAAATTTGACCTCTTGGGTAGAGAACTGGAAACATAAAAACAACAAACTCATCCCAATATTTTTAAAAGTTATGATACTCCCTAAATTTGTGTGCCTTAATGAACGCACTAAAAGACACTAATTACACATTTACTGGGCAAGCTGGTTTTTACCGGGGAAAAGTAAGGGACGTCTATTATTTCGGGGATAAAATGGCAATGGTAGCCACCGACCGTATCTCGGCATTTGATGTGATCTTACCCCGGGCCATCCCGTACAAAGGCCAGGTGCTGAACCAAGTCGCTGCCATTAACCTGGCCGCTACGGAAGACATATGTCCCAATTGGTTAGAATCTACGCCAGATCCCAACGTAGCCGTAGGTAAGTTGTGCTCGCCCTTCCCCGTGGAAATGGTGATCCGTGGCTACCTGGCAGGGCATGCGTGGCGTGAATACAAACAAGGAAAAAGAATGCTGTGCGGTGTGAAGCTCCCCGAAGGACTAAAGGAAAATGACAAGCTCCCACATCCCATCATCACTCCCACCACCAAAGCCCATGAAGGACATGACGAAGATATCTCCAAAGAAGAGATCTTAAGCCAAGGCTTGATCCCGGGCGCCGATTACGAACAATTGGAGCTTTATACTCACCAACTTTTTGAACGTGGTACGGCGTTAGCTAAAAAAAGAGGCCTGCTGCTGGTAGATACTAAATACGAATTTGGCAAAGCCGACGGGGTGATCACGCTTATTGACGAAGTACATACCCCGGATTCATCGCGATATTTTTATGCAGAAGGTTTTGACGAACGTCAAAAAAATAACGAAAGTCAAAAACAACTGTCTAAAGAATTCGTAAGACAATGGTTAATATCACAAGGATTCCAGGGCAAAGAGGGACAGGCCCTACCCGCGATGTCCGACGATATTGTAAAATCCATATCAGATCGGTATCTTGAACTTTACGAAAAGGTAGTGGGGCAACCTATTGTCAAACAACAGTATAGTGATATTGAAGAGCGGATAAAAAATAGTATTATTAAGACGATCAATTAGAAGAAGATGAAATACACCATAGACAAACAAGAAAAATACAGTTTGCTGAAACTCCATGAAGAAAAATTAGATTCTAGCATAGCCCCAAGTTTAAAGTCAGAATTGATCACGATCCATGCCGAGGGGATCAATAACATCATCCTTGACCTTTCGGAAGTTAAGTATACGGATTCTTCCGGCCTCAGCGCATTGCTGGTGGGCAACCGGGTGGTCCAAGAAGACGGGGGTATCTTTGTGCTGGCTTGCCTTTCAGACCATACGACCAAATTGATCAAGATCTCCCAGCTCGACAGTGTGCTCAATATCCTGCCCACGGTAGAAGAAGCTATCGACGCTGTTTTTATGCATGAAATAGAAAAAGACCTCGGTGAAGAGAGCTAGCGAGGTAAATAGGATCAATCGTCGTTTTTGTCATTCCGATTAAAAATATTAGGCGCCAATTCGGCTACGCCTGCCTATGGAAGGCACCAAACCGCCCAGTTGCTATCCACAGGCAACAAACATTTCTTGGTGGATTGCGGTGAAGGTACACAGGAACGTTTAGCCAAGTTTGGAACCAGCGTATTAAGGATAAATCATATTTTCATCAGTCACTTGCATGGTGATCACTACCTTGGTTTAATGGGTATGCTGTTTACCATGCACCTGTTAAAACGATCTGCCGATCTTCATGTTTACGGGCAACGCGGGCTGGAGGAGATCATACTGACCCACCTTAAATATTCTGATAGCGTACTAAACTACTCCCTTAAATTTAACGAGCTGGACCCTGCTGAGTCCGCGAAGATCTACGAAGATAAAACGCTGGAAGTGACCACTATTCCCTTAAAGCACCGCATTCCCTGCTCGGGATTTGTTTTCAGGGAAAAACCAAAGCAAATACGCTTGAACAAAGATAAACTCCCCAAAGACTTGTCCCTGGCATCTATTGGCAAGCTAAAAAAAGGGGAAGACGTTACGGATGAAGATGGAAATATTTTGTACAAAAATAAAGACCTCACACTACCTCCCCGGGCTTCTCATGCTTACGCCTTCTGTTCGGATACCTGCTATGATGAAAGCATCATTCCCTACGTCCAAAACGTGGACCTGCTCTACCACGAAGCCACATTCCTAGAAGAGAAGAGGCGGTGGGCGGAGCTCACCTTTCATAGCACCACCCACGATGCGGCTAGAATTGCCCAAAAGGCGAATGTAAAACAACTAGCCATCGGTCATTATTCAGCGCGTTATAAGGACCTTTCCCCCTTTTTGGAAGAGGCCCAGTCGATCTTTCCGAATACAGTACTTGCTAATGAGGGTGAAATTATTGAAATAGGTGATCAGCCATGAAAATGATCGATAAAAAAACGAACCTGTTCATTGTACTAAGCGGCATTTTCCTGACCAATGCCTTGCTAGCCGAGCTGGTGGGCATCAAAATTTTTTCCCTAGAAGCCTCACTGGGCTTTAACCCCGCCCAGATCAAGATGCTGGACGACTGGGTTTTGGATTTCAACCTCACCGCGGGAGTGGTATTGTGGCCCGTGGTATTCGTGACCACTGACATCATCAACGAATATTTTGGCAAGCAGGGAGTAAAACGGATCACCTTTCTCACGATCATCTTTATTTCTTATTCCTTCTTGGTCATTACCATCGTCACATGGCTTGAACCTGCTCAATTTTGGCTGGAGGTAAACAAAACAGATGACCAAGGAAATCCATTCAACATGGACTTTGCCTTCAACAAGGTGTTTTTACAGGGGGCTAGGATCATCGTAGGCTCGCTGACGGCATTTTTAATAGGCCAGTTGCTGGACGTATTCGTCTTTCATAAGCTTAGAAAAATTACCGGGAGTAAATGGCTATGGGTTCGGGCCACGGGCTCTACACTCATATCCCAATTAGTAGATAGCTTTGTAGTGCTTTTTATTGCCTTCTATTTTTTAGCCCCAGCCGAAACAAAATGGACCACTACGCAAGTGGTATCGGTAGGATTGATAAACTACATTTATAAATTCGTAGTTGCCGTAGTGCTAACCCCCGTCCTTTACATAGCCCACTACCTGATCGACAATTATTTGGGGAAAGATAAAGCAGAAGAAATGATGGAAAACGCCGCAGATAGCAGCGAAGGATTCTTCTAGCGTTAGGGATTGCATGGAAGTTGTTTTTTACAAAAAAACATCCTCTGAAATGCTTAAACAGCTATTTGTTAGGATAGGAAACCTCAAATTTAAGCATCATTGAAAATTCAAGTGACGTATGGAAGGGAGATCTCCAGGAACAGCGCGGCACATTGAAGGCCTGTGAGTAAGCGGCCTACAGGGGCTGGATAGTGCGTTTTGAGGGGAAAATAGGCCTTGTTGCTGGCGCCCTTTTCTTTTGGGCGTGCAAAAGAAAATGAAAACCAGGCCTAGAACCACAATATCCCGCTTAAACTACTCATTACCAGGTTCGCATTATCCGAAATATTTTGAAAATGTAGGGCACCATTGAAAATTCAAATGGCGTGTGGAGGGGAGACATCCAGGAACAGCGCGGCACATTTGAAGCATGTGGGTAAGCAGGCCATAGGGGTTGGATAGCGCGTTTCGAGGGGAAAATGGGCTTTGTTCCTGCCGCCCTTTTCTTTTGGTTCGTTTTCTTTTGGTCGAGTAGGTAAGGGGACCGAAGTCCCCAAACCTCTCACAGAATCGTACGTGAGCCTCTCGGCTCATACGGCT
>JANQLQ010000324.1 GCA_028280565.1 Fulvivirga sp. | reverse complement strand
GGGCGGGTTCATGGGTTTGCGTGAAGCGATCCCCCGACTATTAACGCTCGTAAGCAGTGTAGCTGACTCACCTGTTGTGGGGATGGCTTCGTAGCCCCCAGCACCCTCACCGCCAGCCTCGCCAAGACGATCTGTTTTTTATTTTGTCATCCCAACTCCATGCATTTTCGCGAAAATGGTACCACTCGCTGTGACGATTGTTTTTCCCGTTTGTCATTTTAACCCAAAGGCTGGACTAAGTTCCTAGTAATGGAAGGATAGGTTGAAATGTAATACGTAGGTCATATTACTCCGCCGAGCGGACGCTCTTGGTGATTTAGGGTCTTAGGACCGCTACGCTTAACCTAAGACCAGGAGTGGAGGTGTTTTTTAGTCCAGAAATTGGTTAAAGTACATACCCTTCCTTAAAATGCCCTGGGTCAACCCTCCTTCCGCTCTTCTAAAAACCGCTCCAGTATCGCCACTTTTTCGTCTTTTTCTTTCAGTAATGCCTGGTACAGCTTCTCATTCTTCTCAATAACTTCCATCAACTTGTCCAAAGGATTAAAAGTGCAGTTGTAATTACTAAGGCCATTTACAGCTGAGTGAGAGTGCTCCCCATGATTGGTTGTGATAATATTGTAAACTGTGGCATCCTCTTCCAGGTGTTTGATAGCATCAGCCGAGACTCCCATGGCTTTCGCTACCTTTACTAATTGATCATGGTCAACGGTTTCATTAGATTCGATGAGGGATACGGCCTGTTGACTTACACCTAGTTTTTCAGCTACATCTTCTTGCGTAAAATTCAGCAGCTCACGCATATGCCTGATTTTTCTTCCTAGGTTCACAGGGCGGGGTTTTGTTGTATGTTCCATAGATCAAATATATGTACTCGGCGGGGAGTTACAAAGCATGCGGTAGGTATTGGTAAAGATACTAATTGGGCTTGTAAAAATACCAGTCCAGTACAAGTGTGGTACGTTGTATACTTGTGCTCACGCTGGTCTTCGGTTAAGCGCAGCGGTCCTAAGACCTACTATTGGAGTAGGGCATCGGCTTGGTTACCATGGAACCCTCACTTGTCTCGTTTAATCAACGAAGACACCCGTACAGTGCCTTTGTAACGCACGTTTTATCACAAGAACAAGCTTCCTCATTTACACCCGCCCCGGGTCTCTCGTAGAGGCCCCTGGGCCATGGTGAGAGTGTGAGGGCTTTTTCGGGTTGGGTTGAATGGTTTTTTGTAGGCTTGAGGTAGATTTTGCCGGGTTACAAACCCTGGTTATCATTACGAAGGCACAAGTGGACGCTCTTGGTGATTTAGGGTCTTAGGATCGCTGCGCTTAACCGAAGACCAGGGGTTGGGGTAGGAGCTGTGAAGGGTGCGTAAACCTACGCTAGGACTACCTCCCAGCTTGTCATGCCGCCAGTGGACTTTGCAGACCTGCCAACTGACATTGTGCAGTTTCAACGGGCTTTGCAGCCCTGTCAGCGGACCTTGCAAGGCAGTCAGCCGACTTTGCAGGGGTGACAACGGACTTTGCAACGCTTCCAATGGACTTTGCAAGGGTGACAGCGGGCTTTGCAGACCTGCCAACTGACATTGTGGCACAGTCAGCCGATATTGTTGAAAATTATCAATTTTTAGGAAGATCCCCTCAAATCGACGATTTGAGGGGGATTCTTGGTAGTACCCAGGGCCGGAGTCGAACCGGCACGGCCGAAGCCATTGGTGTTTGAGACCAACGCGTCTACCAATTCCGCCACCTGGGCATAAATGGTTTTTTCAATAAGCATCCCGATTTACCCGGGATTTTACCGTTCCTGCCAAACGGGTTGCAAATATGAATAATGATTCCATTAATTACAACTTCTATCGCCTTATTGTACACACCCTTAGAGGACACAAATTCCACTGGTATACATCACTCCACCTGTTAAGCTCAGCAAACTATGTGATACATTGCACTAAAAACTAAGGACTCAATACTCAAGACTATATTTCATAGTTTTGCAGTCTATTGAATATCAAACAAGCTTTTACCTATGATCTCAACAGCAGCGCTGCTAGCGGAAAATTTTCCCGAGTTAACAGAGCCGGGATTACAGAAGGAAATTGAAGAAAATGGAAAACTATTCCATGTGGAAGCCGGCGATAAGATCATGGATTATGGGGGCTATATCAAAACTATGCCCCTACTTGTGGATGGCTCCATCAAGATACTTCGGCAGGACGAGAAGGGTAATGAGCTTTTCCTGTATTACCTCCAGCCCGGTGAAACCTGTGCTATGTCGCTCACCTGCTGCCTAGCGAAGCAAAAAAGCGAGATCAGGGCCATGGCGGAGGAAAATTCCGAGATGATCCTGCTGCCTGCACATTTTATGGATGAGTGGATGACGAAATATCCATCATGGAAGGCATTTGTAATGAACACGTATCGTGGACGTTTTGAAGAATTGCTCCGTACGATTGACAGCATCGCATTCCATAAAATGGATGTCCGCCTATGGCAATATTTGATCGATAAGTCTACCGCCAATAATTCTCACACCCTTGAAACTACCCACCAGCAGATCGCTTACGAGCTAAACTCTACGCGTGAAGTGATCTCTAGGCTATTAAAGCAATTGGAAAAAGAAGGCAAAATAGAATTGGGCAGGAACAGGATCACCATTAAGAACTGATAAGAAACTTCCCAAACCATGACCAAAATCACGATACTAAAGGATTCATGGTTTATAAAATATCACTATATTTATTACATGTTAAAAAGGGTGAGAGCGGCTTTTATGTTCCTTTCGGTAGGCCTATTACTGGCGCATACCTTTGTCCCGCACCATCACCTCTCAGACCTCGGGGGTAAGGCGGTCTACCACAGTTGCGTGGAGATCAGGTCGTCTTCTTTAGTGGACCTGATTGCTTCATTCTTTGAAAAAGACTTAGGAAGTGACCATCTCAGCAAGTTCGTTCCCAAAAAGCTCAAGGGAGGTGAACTTCATTATATTGCGCCCCAAACAGGTATTTGCCTGGGCAATCCCTTATTGCAAACGGAACGAAGGACATACCCGCCCATACACCAAGGCGTGTTCCAAGATTTTGCGGCCCATTGCTCTCTCACAAGAGGTCCGCCAGCGGCATAGCCAAGCCATAAACGTTAGCTTTTTCTTTTAGGTATCAGGCCTCAAATGCATCCCGGCATGTTGTGGAATTAGCTTCAAAGGATGTAAAATACCTCCCTCTCTTACGTTTTGGCCCATTCGAAGGTAACACTTTCAAATTCATTTTAAGATCAAATGGCAATGCCAATCCTTATCACCTATGATAAACGTAATTATTTCTTGGAGTACCAGGAATAAGCTGGTCGTGCTGGTAATGACCGCCGGAATGATCGCCTGGGGCCTTTATTCTCTGACCCGGGTATCGATCGGTGCAGTACCCGATGTGACCAATAACCAGGTCCAAGTCATCACGACAAGCCGGAATCTGTCCACCCAGGATATTGAGCAATTCATCACCTATCCCATCGAGCTGGAGATGGCTAACCTGCCCGGCGTAATTGAAATACGATCGATCTCGAAATTCGGCTTATCTGTAGTTACGGTCGTCTTCGAGGATGAAATGGGGACGTATTTGCCACGACAGCTGATCTCGGAAAAACTCAGGTCCGCCCAGCAAGTGATCCCTGCCGATTTTGGGACCCCCCAAGTCGGCCCCATTACCACTGGGCTGGGGGAGATCTACCAATATACGCTGGAGGTAGAGCCAGCTTTCGAGGGCAAGTACACGCCCATGGACCTGCGGACTATCCAGGACTGGGTGGTAAAACGACAGCTATCCGGTATTCCCGGTGTTGTGGAGATCAACACATGGGGGGGATACCTGAAGCAATACGAGGTGGCGATTGAGCTAGACCGCCTTAACAGCCTGGGGGTCTCGATCGGGGAAGTTTACGATGCCCTGCAAAAGAATAATGACGTGGCAGGGGGTGGCTACATAGAAAAGTACGAGGCGAGTTATTTTATCCGTGGCGAGGGACTGGTCAATACGTTCAAAGACATCGAGAACATCGTAGTGGCCTCCCGCGGTAGGGTACCCGTCTACATAAAGGATGTGGCCGAAGTGCAATACGGATATGCCACACGTTTCGGGGCAATTACGGGAAATGGTGAAGGAGAGAAGGTACTAGGACAGGTGATGATGCTAAAAGACGCTAGCTCTGACCAAGTCATAAAGGCAGTGAAAAAACGGGTGGAAGAGATAAGTGCTACCCTGCCGGAGGGCGTTTACATCAATGCATTTTTAGATCGGAGCGAGCTCATAGCTAAAACCACCTTTACCGTAGTGGAAAACTTATTGCTAGGCGCCCTCATCGTAGTGATTGTCGTGGTGCTGATCCTGGGCGATGTACGAGCCGGGTTGATCGTGGCTTCCGTAATACCCCTAGCCTTGCTTTTCACCCTTTCCATGATGAACGTTTTTGGTGTAGATGCCAATTTGATGAGCCTGGGGGCTATTGATTTCGGGATCATCATAGACGGCGCCGTTATCATTGTTGAATTTGTCGTTTTTAAATTTACCCGGGAGCAAGCTAAGCTCGGTAGCCTTGAGGCTAAGGAGTTACGCTCCTATAAGGACAGCTTGACTATAACAAGTGCCAGTAAGATGATGCGCACGGCCATCTTTGGCCAGGTCATTATCTTGCTGGTGTTTATTCCTGTTCTGTCTCTTGAAGGCATAGAAGGGAAAATGTTCCGGCCTATGGCTATCTCCTTCAGTTTTGCCATCGTGGGCGCCATTATTCTTTGCTTTACCTACATCCCGGTCATGGCTTCCATTTTTGCCAAGCCTCATCATCCCACGGATCATTCTCTCCCGGGAAAGGTTATGTCTTTTTTCAACCGAGCTTATGAACCCTTGTTGGCACTAGCCCTGCGATGGAAATTGTGGGTTTTGTCTCTTGCTGCCGTATTGTTAGGTGTTTCCTCCTACGTGTTTTTCACCATAGGTGGCGAGTTTGTCCCTACCTTGGATGAGGGGGATTACGTGGTTCAGCCGGTGATCAAAACCGGTACTTCGTTGGGTAAAACCGTGGAAATATCCACACAAATAGAGCAGGTATTACTTGATAACTTCCCGGAGGTAAGCCAGGTAGTGACCCGTATTGGCGCCGCGGAGGTACCTACTGACCCCATGAGTATGGAGGAGACGGATGTCATAATCAAGCTGAAACCTAAAAATGAGTGGGTCTCCGCCCGGGCCAAGGACGAGCTTGCCGACAAGATGAAGGCGGCAATGTCTGTGATCCCGGGGTTGGATTTCGAATTTACCCAACCTATAGAAATGCGGTTTAACGAGCTGATCACCGGGGTACGCGCCGATGTAGCGGTGAAGATCTACGGGGAAGACCTAGATGAGTTATACCGGCTAGCCAACCGGGTAAGTGAACTGATCGAGCCGGTAGAAGGTGCGGCAGATATTGTGGTAGAAAAGATTGCGGGGCTGCCTCAAATGAAGGTAGAATATGACCGGGCAAGGATCGCCGAGTACGGGCTGAATATCAAAGATGTCAACGAAGTCATTCAAACCGCTTACGGCGGGCGTACCGCTGGTGTGGTATTCGAAGGTGAAAAGCGGTTTGACCTGGTGGTACGGCTTGCCAGCGCCTACCGGGATGACCTCGATAACTTGCAAACTTTGTTCATCGAAGCCCCTGCGGGAAGGGTTCCGCTTAAAGAATTAGCCAAAGTGACTTACTCTACCGGGCCTTCAAAGATCTCACGCGATGATACACGACGAAGGGTAGTGGTAGGAATAAACGTACGTAATCGTGACCTGCAATCTTTGGTAGACGAAGTACGCCAGGTCATAGCCAAAAACCTGCAGCTGCCGTATGGCTATTATATTAAATATGGGGGGCAGTTTGAAAATTTAGAAGCCGCCAAAAAAAGGTTGACAGTAGCGGTACCAGTAGCACTGGCGCTCATTTTTACCCTGCTCTATTTTACATTCAACAGCCTAAAGCAGGCCCTGCTTGTTTTTTCGGCGATCCCGTTAGCCTCTATCGGCGGGATACTGATGCTTTGGTTGCGTGGAATGCCGTTTAGTATTTCAGCCGGGGTAGGTTTCATTGCCCTTTTCGGGATAGCGGTACTGAATGGTATCGTACTCATCGATTTTTTCAACGAACTGGAAAAAAAGGGGGTAAAAGATATCGAGGAAAGAGTGAAGCAAGGTACCCGGCAACGCCTTCGGCCTGTGCTTCTTACAGCCTCTGCTGCTGCGTTGGGATTTGTGCCCATGGCATTTTCTACCTCTGCCGGGGCTGAAGTACAAAGACCTCTCGCCACCGTGGTCATAGGGGGCCTAATGACGGCCACATTACTTACTCTTATCGTTCTACCTGTTCTCTATACTCTTTTTCCCAAAGGTAAACCTAGTGCGTCATGATTAAGATATTGCAAATCACACTATTGTCCTTAGGCCCGCTATGGGCTTTTGGCCAGGACAGTCTTTTGGTCATCACACATGTGGAACAGGCCATTGCGTTAGCGATGGACCATAATGCCGCCCTAAAAAGTGTCAGAAGTGAACGGGAAAAGGCTATTCATTTACAAGGTACGGCACTGGATATTGGGAAAACCGGCATTTACCACTCCTATGACGCGAATAACCTGGCCCCAAATGACAGGGCGCTCCGGGTATTTGGCATACGGCAAACCCTACCATTTCCTACCACATTTTCACACAGGGACAGGCTGCTGAAAGTACAGGCTGAAAAAGCCATGTTCCAGTACGAACTCCGCCAATGGCAGCTCAAAAAAGAGGTAAGCCAGGCGTATTATGAATGGCTCTTCACCTCTAATAAGCTGAGACACTACCAGTACTTAGACAGCATTTTTTATCGTTTTTCAGTGGCGGCCCAGCGACGATACCAAGTGGGAGAGACTACCTACCTCGAGGACATCACCGCGCGAAATTACTATCAACAGCACCACCTACAGCTTCTGCAAACCAAGGAAGAACTGAAAATGGTCTTTGAAAAGATCATAGGCCTGTTGCAAGCAGATCGTTCGATACATTTAGTGCATACACCGTTGGAAAAGATCAATTGGACTCAATCCTCTTCTTTGACACCGCTGCATCATATCCTAGGAGCGGAAGTAAATGAAATGGAAGCAGAATGGAAGGTTTCCAGGGGTGAGTTTTTGCCCGGGATCTCGTTAGAATATTTCAGAGGTTTCGGTATTGGAGAGGGGCGCCAAAACTTCAATGGCTATTCCGTTGGACTGGAAATACCCCTCTGGATAAAGCCTTATCAAAAATACCAGCAGGCCATGAAAGTAGAGGTCGATCGCGCCACTCACCTGCTGCAAGATTATGAAAAACGTAGGACGGCGAGACAAGCGGAGCTGGAAGCTAGGCTTGAAAAATATGCTGCATCCCTCCAGTATTTTAAAACCGAAGGGCTGCCATCAGCGCAAGAGATCCAACAGGTGGCAAGTGAGAGCTATTATGCCGGCGAGGTCGATTATATGGATTACACGAAGAGCCTAGAAATAGCAGCACGAACTTACATCCAGTACCTGCAAGACCTCAACCAGTACAATCAAACCTATATCACCCTATTCTACTTGGCAGATCCAAACTACTAACAACATGAAAATGAATTGTTTTACCTATTTTATCCTGCTTTCATTTGTCTTAATGGCATGCCAATCAAACGAACCCAGCCGGGAGGAAAGCCTTCTTGACCCGGTAAAAGCAGGGAAGCGAGAGATCCACTTACGACCCGGTCAATTGGAGCGGGCCAATATCCGGGTCATGCCCGTTCAAAAGCAGTGGATGGGAGAAAAAATAAGGGTGAATGGCCTTTTTGATGTCCCCCCGCAGAACAGGGCACAAGTTTCTTCCATGGTAGAAGCTTTTGTGCAGAATACCTCGCTGCTGGTGGGGGATAAGGTCAAAAAAGGCCAAACCTTGGCCACATTAACACATCCTGACCTTATTACCTTACAAAATGACTTGGTGGAGAAAAACCAGCAGTTAAGATACCTTGAATCAGAATACCAACGGCAATTAGAGCTTGACAAGAGCCGTATTAATGCCAAGAAAAACCTTGTCAAAGCCGAAACGGGTTTCAAGGGTATGCTGGCACAGGTCAATGCTTTGAAGGAAAAAATTAAGATGCTTGGAATTGACCCTCGAAAGGTGCTCAGTGGCAAGATATTCAATCAAATTGAACTTCGTTCACCTTTAAATGGCTATTTGACACATGTCCATGCCTCCATTGGCGCCATGGTAACACCGGGACAACCGGTATTTGAAATTGTAGATCTCGATCACATGCACGTTGAGCTAAAAATCTTTGAAAAAGACATCCATAAGATCAAGGTCAACGAACCTTTCACGTTCCGTATTACCGGGGATTCGATAGATTACCCGGGATCGATCCACCTGGTGGGCAAACAGCTGGGCGAAGACAGGACAATAGACGTACATGGACATACGCAGGAAAAAAGGCCCTACTTCCTGCCCGGGATGTACGTGGAAGCTAGTATCTACACCCATATGGATTCTGTTCAAGCCCTGCCCGAAACTGCTTTTTTTGAACGGGAGGGGGGACTTTTTGTGTTTATTCGGAAAAACGATTCAAGCTACCAAATAAAGGAAGTGACGACCGGCAAACAAACTGACGCATGGATTGAACTAAAGAATAATGACCTGCCCGCAGAGGCAGAGGTGGTCGTCGAAGGTGTCTACTATTTATCTTCGTTGATCGGGGGAGGAGTCTAAGTTTAGCAGCGAATTTTTGTTGGGTGATTGCCCAATAGTAATGGTTAAGCCTACGCCTAGTGAAAGGGTAGAAATTAGGAAGAGGAAATCAGAAATCAGAAATATGAAATTACTGGCGTCCGGGTAAAAAACCGGTAGATTTTCTAAGTCTTTGGAAAGTACAAATACGGGTATCTATGTTTTGATACCCGTATGCTTTTACG